>JAYVQB010000206.1:0-29082 GCA_043757085.1 Verrucomicrobiota bacterium | reverse complement strand
CGCGAAAACTCAACAGCATCGGCCTCAGCGCCGCACTGCATGAGACACCGGGGCATCCGGTTGTTCTCGCAAAAAACAAACACATTGCGGGTCGCCGCACGGTCTTGCTTTACGGTCACTACGACGTGCAACCAGCCGAGCCACTGGGTGAATGGCGCACGCCTCCGTTTGAACCCACCATTGTGGGCGACCGCATCATGTGTCGTGGCGCGACGGATAATAAAGGCCAGCTCATGTCGCATGTCGCGGGACTGGAGAAAACCATGCGCGAGCACGGTGAGCTTCCGCTGAATCTGATCTGTCTCTTTGAAGGCGAGGAAGAAATCGGCAGCCCAAATCTCGAACCTTTTTTGCACGCGAATCGCGAGGCATTGAAATGCGATGTGGTCGCCATCTCCGACACCGGCATGGTCGCGCCCGGCGTGGGCACATTCACTTACGGGCTGCGAGGCATTGCGTGTTGCGAAGTAATTGCTCGCGGACCAGCGATTGATCTTCATTCAGGCATCTGGGGTGGTGCAGTCGCCAACCCCGCGACTGCCATCGCGCGTCTCGTCTCCACTCTGCACGACGAAAACGGAAAAGTTCAGATCAGCGGTTTTTACGATGCCGTGCGTCCCTTGGCAGATTGGGAGATAAAAGAATGGAAAAAACTCGGCGATGGAGAAGTCGAAACCAGAGAAATCACGGGCGCGCCGGAGTTGTTTGGCGAAGCCGGCTACACGGAACGCGAACGCCGCTGGGCCAGGCCCACCGCGGAGATCAACGGCATTGGCGGTGGTTATCAGGGCGCAGGATCGAAGACGGTGATCCCGCGCGAATCGTTTGCGAAGTTTTCCTTCCGACTCGTGCCTGACCAGCATCCGGGAAAAATTCTGGCCGCGATGGAAGCGCATGTTCGTGCGCATCAGCCGCCCGGCATCCGCTTTGAAGTAAAGCTCGGGCACACGGGCTTTCCCTATCTCATGGAGCCGTTCTCACCACTGGGTCTAGCTGCGCAGAAAGCCCTAGAGGAAACCTTCGGCGGCAAGCCCGCGCTGATTCGTGAAGGAGGAAGCATCCCCATTGTGCAGACCTTCAAGGATGTGCTCGGCGTGGATACATTGCTGCTCGGGCTGGGGTTGCCAGATTGTCAGGCCCATGCGCCCAATGAAAATTTTCCGATCGCCAACTTCGATGCCGGCATCCGATTGAATCAAAATCTGTTGCGCGAACTGGCAAAATAAAGTTCCGCGCAACTTCGGGCAAGGCGAAGGGTTTGAGTTTTCATTGAACAGCTCAAATCATCCAAAGCCATGAAAACTACATCCCTTGTCATTCCTATTGCAGTCAGCCTTTGCCTGCCCCTCTCCAGCTCGCTTCTCGGCGAAGCCCCGGCTCCACCGCGCGAAAATAACAAAAAAGAAAACGCACCGCCTGCGGCGAGACATGAGCACTTCCCTGAAGAATTCTTCAAAAAAATGGATGCCAATAACGATGGGAAAGTTTCCAAAGAAGAGTTCACGAAGTCGGCTGAAGATAGATTCGCCAAATTTGACGGCAACAAAGACGGAGCCCTTGAGAAAAAGGATGTGCCTGAAAAAATTCGGGAACGCATGAAACAAAAAGATCGCCAGCCAAAGGGAGCAGCCCTGGGAGATAAAAAAATCACCAAAGAGGCCTTCTTGCAGATGAACGCAAAACGCTTCGAGAAGATGGACACCAATAATGATGGCTTCATCGACAAGTCCGAGTTCGAGGCTGACGTCAAAAAAATGCGAGATCATCTGGGCAAAGGCCCCAAAAACGAACCCCGCAAACGGCCCAAATAAATACCCGCCACAACATCCGGCCTTTTCACTTTCATCATTCAGTTCAAACCCAAACACGCATCCAACCATGAAAAACAAAATCCTGTTACTTACCACGGCAGCAGCCTTCATCGGCGCGCTGGCATTGAACGCACAAGATGCACCTAAGCCACCAGCGCAACCCGGTGAAGGTGGCCAACGCGGCCCCGGCGGCGATCAGCAGTCTCGCCTCGACGAGATGCTTAAGAAGATCGACACCAACGGCGACGGAAAAATCTCCAAGGAAGAGTGGCTCGAATTCTCCCGAAAGGAAGCCGAGGATCGTTACAGCAAAATGGACACCAACAGCGACGGGGCCGTGGACAAGGCTGAAATGGAAGAAGGCGCCCGCAAAATGCGCGAGATGCGCGGTCAAGGCGGCGGAGGTGAGCGGGCCGGTGGTTTCCGCAAACCTGAAGGCGGCGAAGGCAGCACACGTCCTCGTCCCGATAGCGGCAGCACTGCCGCGTCCCAACCTCCCGGTGAAGGCGGCACACGCATGATGGGCGGCAGCATGGGCGGTGGTCTCCGTGATATCTTCAAGAAAATCGAAGAGAACGGCTCGATCACCAAAGAAGAGTTCAGCAAAATAAATGAAGAACAGTTCAACAAAATGGACACCAATCACGACGGCAAGATCACCAAGGAAGAGATCGAAGAAACCATGAAGAAGATGCGTGAAATGATGGGCGGTCGCAGCCAGGGTGCACAAGGCGGCGGAGGCCCCCAAGGAAGCGCACGTCCTCAAGGTGGTCCCGGTGCCGCACCCGGATCGAGTGGCGAAGGCGGATTCCGCAAGCGCCCCGAGGGTGACGGAGACAAACCAAAACGGCCTGAAGGCGACTGATTCGCCCGACCTTCAGACGTATCCCGCAAATCCAATCTAAATGCGGAACAGCCCCGGTTGTTCCGCATTTTTTTGCAGCATCACACTGCCGATGAGGGCCAATGAATCCGTGGTGTCTGAAGATTCTTTAAAGCGTCCTACTTTTTATCATTCGCTGATGAGGCGGAATCGCTGCTCTTTAATTTTTCACCGGCTTTCTCGATCAAGACCATCGGCAAAAATCCATGATGCTCTATTGCGTAACGCCCACAGACGCCGGTGAAAAATGCGAAGGCAAGAAAAGCCAGCAGGAATAGAAAACCCCCGCATCCGGAGGACTTGGGGGAACTGGACGAGGATGGTGAACCACTGGGGCGGGCAGAACCGGCCTTGGCTTTTTCTTTATCCTTATCTTTGTCTTTTTCCTTGTCTGCAAGGTCGGAATCGGCAGTTTTCTTGACTGTTCCGTCGCTCAGATGAACCACAGCGGGCACGTCACCAAAGGAAAGCCGGTCACCGTCCTCAAGTCTGGCCTCTTCAACCTCGACCCCGTTGAGTTTGGTTCCGTTCGTCGTAGCATGATCTTGCACAAAAAAAGAATCACCCCGGCGCTTGACCGAAGCGTGATGCGCGGAAACCGAGGGGCTCGGCAGGACGACTGCGCTTTCAGGATGACGCCCGATGCTGATGACATCCGTATCCAGTTCGGTTTCTATTTCTGTTCCATCCTCAAGGGTGAAAACGAGGCGCGCCATATTCTAGGAGGAATGATAGGTTCTTGAAAAAAGTGGTTTGTCCAATGCTTGATAAGGGTGTAGCAATGCTGACCATAGCGGTATTTTAAATGAGTGCGAACGTATTCTTGGGAGTTTTATCAGACGCGGCCACACGCGCAGTCCGGCGTCTGGTGCTGGCTGTTATTCTGCTGGGCGCGACCATCGGCGTAACCAAAGGATCCGGTTCCGATGAAGAGGGCGCCGAGCTGGCAGTTGCCTCCCTTCTGGCTCCGCTGGAAAAACAGGGCTTCGATTTTCGGGCGGATGTCTGGGAGCGTGAACTGAAGCCCGACGTTGGCAAAGCCGTGCGCATGCAAATGTTCAAAGGAAATGATTACCGTGTCTGCATCGCCGTGTCTGCCCGGAGTGGCGTGCAGATTGAGGCCCATGTCCTGGACGAATCAGGAAAGCAGGTCGATAGCAAGATCGATGGAAAGGGCCACGCTCTGACTTTGCAGGTCAAGCCGAAGAGCACCGGAGTTTACATCGTGACCATCCGCCAATCGGGCGGCAAAAAAATTCCCGCCACCTGCGCCTTGATTCTGGGTTACAAGTGATCTGAGGAAATCACGCGTGCGCGCTTGACAGCTTGGGCTGTAACGGCTAAACGGGCAGGCTCCAATCCCCTCCCGACCCCTTACATCATGGCCAACATCCGCTCAGCAGAGAAAAATATCCGCAAAACCGCGACCCGCACTTTGAGCAATCGCGCAAACAAGAGCCGTATCCGCACTCTGCGTAAAAAAGTGCTGGCCGCAGTGAAAAGTGGCGACAAAGCCCAGGCACAAACAGCTTATAACGAATTTGCTTCCGCTGCGGACAAGGCCGCCAAGAAGCACATCATCCATAAAAACACCGCTTCACGCCTCAAGAGCCGGACTGCGGCGCATCTCAAGGCGGACGCAACCGCGAAAGCCTGATCACGCATCTCTCCGAGAAATCATGGCAATTGGTTTCCGCCTCCCCTAGGTGGGTAGAGATTGTGCACTAGCTGGCATGATTGTGGCTCTACATGAATCCACATGATTCCGCCACACGTTGTTACTGATACCATTATGAAGGCTCCCCTATCAGACGATCGCGCGCGGCAGGCGGCCAAAATCCTAGAAATGCCTGCGCACTACAAAGTGTGTGAAGGGTGCGGCTCCATCGTAACCTCGCGCACCGTTTCATGCCCGAGCTGTCACGCCTATCGCTTCGACCCCACTGAAATCCGGGTAAAGAAACAGGCGGAGATTCTGGCCAAAAAAAATGCGAGTTCAGTGCTATTTTCCGATCTGGCTTGAGGTTTTTAATATCCCAAGGTCAGCGAAAAAAATCAATTTTCTAGTGGCGCATTCCCAATTTTTTGTTTAAATGAACAATCCAGACGTAATATTGTCGTCAGAACCTGCATCCATCCTATGGATGATGCGGTCATGGCAATAATACCACGTTTCTCAACCCACAAACCAAAACACTACAAAAATCCATGAAACTCAACTCCCTCCTCCTCCCTATTCTGGGTGCGGCCCTCGTGGTCTCCGCCCAAGCTGGTAGCCCCGGCAAAGCCCCGGCACCCGTCCAACCTGCTCCCGAAGCAGCTCTTCTCGGCGTGACCGCTACCCTCGCCTATGACACCGACTACATCTTCCGCGGCGTCCAGTTCGCGCAGAACCTTGTCAGCGGTAGCATCGACGTTGTTGTCCCAATCGACAAGACCTTCTCCCTGGACTTGAACGCTTGGTATGGTGCTTCCGTCGATGACTCTGCCGCTCCTTTCGCTGGTGGTGGCTCCTACGGTGAACTCGACCTCTCCGCAGCTCTCCTTGCGAAACTCGGCAACGTCACCGCCGGTCTGAAATACACTTGGTATGACTATGTCGGCAACGCTGGCAAGAGCCTTACCGATGTGAACGAAATTGGCGTGACCCTCGCGACCACCCTCAAGAGCATTGATCTCTCGGCTGGCGGTTACTATGACTTCACCGCTAAAGGATTCTATTATGAATTCGGTGTTTCCCATGCCTTCAAAATCACCGAGTGCATCAGCTTGGTTCCCGGTGCTCTCATCTCCTTCGCAGATCACTACTACGGCGTGAATGGTGGCAACCACATCAAGGTCAGCCTTGCTGCCCCTATCAAACTGACCAAGACCGCAACTCTCACCCCTTACATCGCAGGCAACTTGCCTTACGGCAGCCTGAAGGACAATGGCGAGAACAGCCGCGTTTACGGCGGTGTTGCTCTCAGCATCACCTTCTAATTTCTAAATTAGATTCCATTCTTAAAGCCCCGCCGGTGAAAGCCGTCGGGGCTTTTTCTTTGCAGCAAACGTCTGCCGGTTATCATAGAGCATGACTCATCAGTCACTGAGCGATAGCAGCCTCCAGTCCATGCTATTCGATGGACCGGAGCCAGCTCATGCACAGGAATCAGCCGGAACCCCCATCGCGCGCGTGCTTATCGAAGACACCACCTTGGAACTCGATTACTCCGTCCCGACCGAACATGCAGAAAAAGTCCAGCTCGGAAGCCGGGTTCATGTGCCGCTTCAAGGACGCCGCGTTACTGGCATCGTTTTACAAATCATCACTCGGTCTTCATTCACGGGCAAACTTAAGCCCATTCACGACACCATTGGCACGCACCCAGTCTTCACGGCGGGACTGCTCACACTCGCCCATTGGGCCGCATCTTACTATCTCTGCCCCCTGCGCATCGTCCTACGCGCCATGCTGCCCGAGGCGGTGCGGCGGAAACCGGAAAGTTTTCTCTCCGACAGTCACCTCACTCTGGCCCGTATCCCGACTGACGACGATCTGGAAAAACTCCGCAAATCCGCGCCCATGCAGGCCCGCATTATCGAGATGATTCAGGCCAGCAATGGCGAAACCACTCTCAGTGCCCTGCGTCAGGAACTCCCCCGGGCCACACCGATCATCCACACGCTTGTTAAAAAAGGCATCGTCACCCGCGCTGAAGTCCGCGTCGAACGCGACCCCTTCCACGATGAAGAATTCATCGCCAGCGCACCCCACACGCTGACAGAAGAACAACGAACCGCGCTCGATAAAATACTGGCGGTCATCCCTCATCCCTCATCCCTCATCCCCCATCCCTTCCTGCTTCACGGCGTAACCGGAAGCGGCAAAACGGAAATCTACCTGCAAGCCATCAGCAAGGTCTTGGAACAAAATAAAACGGCCCTCGTGCTCGTCCCGGAAATCAGCCTCACTCCTCAGACCATCGAGCGCTTCAAGGCGCGATTCTCCGAACGCAAACAACGCATCGCCGTGCTGCACAGTCATCTCTCCGAAGGCGAGCGACACGACGAATGGTATAAAATCCACGAAGGCCGCGCCGACATCGTCATCGGTGCCCGCAGCGCCATCTTCGCCCCGCTGGAAAATCTTGGCATCATCATCGTGGATGAAGAACACGAGCCGAGCTACAAGCAGGAAGAATCCCCGCGCTATCAGGGGCGCGACCTCGCCGTGGTTCGCGCAAAGATCGAAGGCTGCGTCTGTATCCTCGGCAGCGCCACGCCTAGTCTGGAGTCATTTGAAAACGCCAAGTCCGGCAAATATGAACTGCTGGAATTAACCAAGCGCACCGACGGAAAATCCATGCCGCTTATTCGTATCGTCGATATGCGCTTGGAGAAAAGAAAAACCAAGGACGGCTTCAGCATTCTCAGTGAAAAGCTTCGCATTGCCATCGACCAACGGCTGCAAAAGCAGGAGCAGACCATCCTCTTTCTCAACCGCCGCGGATTCAACACCGCGCTCACTTGTCTGAAGTGCGGCGAGACAGCGCAGTGCCCGGATTGCAGCGTCGCGCTCACGTTTCACAAAACGGAAAGCCGACTCGTCTGCCATATTTGCGGCACGCGGCAGTTGCCCCCGACCAAATGCAAAAGCTGCGGCGACCCCGGCATCCGCTTCGGCGGTTACGGCACCGAACGCGCCGAGGAAGCCATCCGCGCCGTCTTCAAAACCGCGCGCATCGCCCGCGTAGATACCGACACCATGCAGCGCAAGAACCAGCTTCGCGACACCCTGAAAAATTTCCGTGCACAAAAAATCGACATCATGATCGGCACCCAGATGATCGCCAAGGGACTGGATTTTCCTAACGTCACTTTGGTCGGTGTTCTCAATGCCGATCTCTCGCTGAACCTCCCCGACTTCCGCGCTGCCGAGCGCACCTTCCAGCTCCTCACCCAAGTCGCCGGACGCTCCGGGCGCGGCGAACAAAAAGGCGAAGTCTTCATCCAGACCTACGCGCCCCACAGCCCCTCCATCCAATTCGCCCGCCACGCCGACTTCGCTGGTTACGCAGAGCAAGAACTCGAACAGCGAAAACATTTTCATTATCCGCCCTACACCCACGTCGTCATGATCGGCTGTCGCGGCAAACAGGAAACCCTCGCCGAGTTCACCCTGCAAACTTTTTCCAAGCGCATCCTGCAAGACCTCCCCGAAGGCATCCATCACGGTGAACCCTGCCCCAGTCCGTTAGAAAAATCGCACGGCCAATTCCGCTTCCAATGGCTCCTGCGCACCGCAAAAATCCGTCCGCTCATCACCCACCTGCAAAAAACCCTCGCCAGCATGACACTGCCCGAAGATGTCATTCTAACCTGGGACGTGGACGCGATGAGCTTGATGTGATGGCAAAAGAAATGCCCACCGCTCGCAGGCTTTACGTTTTCGCTATCCTCGCTTACTCTCACCGCATGAGCACGATCACCGCGATCTTTGAACCTGACAGCGACGGAACGTTGCATCTGCCGTTGCCTGCGGCTTGGCGCAATCTTCCCATTCGCGTGAAGGCGGAGCTGGAACCTGCCACAGAAGAGCTACCAACGCCGCAACCGGGCAGCTTGAAAGGCTTCGGTTGCCTTAGTGGAAAAATCTCGATGTCGGCAGATTTCGATGAGCCGCTCGATGACTTCAAGGAATACATGGCATGAGGCTGCTAATCGATACTCATGCGCTGATCTGGTTCTGCGAAGGTAAAGAAACACAATGCAAAAAGTGTCCTCGCCACTTTTCTGTTGAATCGCGCCCACTCAGCTATTCACCATATTCGTAAAATCACGGCTACTACCGATTTGCTTGTGATTGATCACCACTGGCTTCCCATCACGCCGATACACCCCGCCGTTCACCTTTTTTTCTCGGCTGACTTCGTGGCGGGCTCCGTCTGATTCCACGGTGAATCTGTAAACTCGCCCATCCCCATCGTCCCGGACGATTGTCGAGGTCTCATCGCCTTGGCTGAATATCCAGTCTGGTTCCTTGGCGCGGATATTGTTCATGTCGACAATCAACTGCGAGACTTCGGCGAACCTCTGCGACTGTGGGCAGACACATTTCCCAATGAGCCTGCGCATGGCATTGGAAATGTGAGGTGGGAGAGTTTCAAATTTCAGCAATTTTTGATTTATGATAACGGCCGATAGCTCGGCATCAGGCAATTTACCAAGCGAGAAATCCAATTGTCCACCGAGCATCTGAAACAGGACAATTCCGAGTTGGTAAATGTCGCTACCGGGTGTGTAGCCGTGACCCTGCCAGACTTCTGGCGGACGATAAAGCCGGGCGTGCTCGCTCGCATAGGCTTTACCAGCTTCGTTCAGACGGCTAGCCATGCCGAGGTCAGTCACAACGCCTTGTTCAGACGTGTCCGTTAGACGCCGCATGAGGTTCGCGGGCTTCACATCGCGATGGACGAAATGGTTCCGGTGCAGATGGCCGAGTCCGTTGGCTGAGTCTGCAATCAAATTCAAGACACGATGGCTGGAGGTCCAGATGCCAGTGCGCTGGCACTCATAAACGAGGTCATTGTATGAGCCGCCCGTCACCAACTCCATGCCCAGAAGCAGGTGCCCATCTTCAATTTCATCAGCGGAGTGAATCTTCGTGAGATTTTCATGAGCCAGGGCTTCCAGCATCTGCGGTTCACTCAGGGCAGAGTTGGGATCATCCTCTGGGATTTTGTATGCCTTCAAGAATACCCTTCGATCAAGTAGGGTGTCACGGGCAGCAAAGACAAGGGCATTTTGCCCGGGTGCCAACGGTTTGATTTCAGTGTATTTGGCTGGGAGGTCCATTAGTTCATGGCGGCTTTGTAGGCGGCGGCGGCGGCACCATTGATTCCTTTGGATGTCCAGTGCTTCACTGCGCCGTCCGGATTCATCAGATCCTTGGCCCGGGTCGGCCATTTCTCACCCTCACCGCAATTCAGACCGCGAACGAGTGACTGAGGAGTGACGAAGATCGCTGTTATGCCGAGTTCTGCTGCCACCATCTGCGCAACCCCCTCGGCTTTAAATGCCGCCGCAGACGCGGCCATCCTGCCTTCCGAACACTTCAGGATAGCAAGCCGATCACCGGGTGTCGCGGCCAGCCACTGTTGGAGTAACTGACGCAGACAATCCCGCAGTCGGATCAGGGTCGCGCCAGACTCGGCGGAAAAGTCGATGGGGCGCGAGTCAAGAATCTTAAATCCTTCATCATCCGGACGAAAATCGGCCCTGACGAGGGCCACTGTGGTTTTGGTTGAATTTATTCCTATCATGCTGAGAATAGCTTACCTTACTCAAAGTCGTTATTCAAGTAAGAATATTCTTTTTTTCTTGCTATGTCTAGAAATATATCTGATAATGTTGCCATGATCAAGGAAATCCTTCAGCCCCGTCCCGATGTTTTGTCCGGTCGTCTTCACGGTGTCATCGACCTTGAACGGGTTTCGGACTCCAAAAAAAAGGCATTGGAATCGAGGGCGAAGGAGTTTTTTGATTCCACCTTCGTGTCCGGCGAGTTGCGGCGGCTGATTGAGGGTATCCATCATCGCTTATCGTCGGACGATGCTGTCACCGGGCTGTTTCTTGCGGAAGGACCGAAGGGGGTCGGCAAGTCCCATGCCCTGCTTGTTCCACTGCATCTGATCCGCAGTGGAGCAGACCTGAAATCCTGGCTGGCCGCGAACGGTCTCAGTTTCTCAGTCCCAGACCAGGCCCGGGTGATCTGGCGCAAATTCACTGATTTCCCTTTGGAATCCCTCTGGGGAGTCATCGGAGCAGAGCTTGGCGCAAAATTCCGCCTAGACCAGCCGCCCAGCATCGATGAATTTCGGGCGGCGGTCGGCGGCAGGAAACTTATTCTGATTCTGGACGAGCTGGAAAGCGGTGTGCGCTCGATTTCTGATCCAGCTCTACGCCAGCGGAATCTCAACTTCCTCCAGATGGTTTCTGAGGAAGCCAACCGTGCGGAATCCAACGTGGCGCTGATCGCTTCCATTTACGATGGCAGTCAGGAACCGGGCCAGACTCTCAAGCGTGTTTCCCGCGTGGAACTCCGCTTCCAGGATTCCTCTGACCGTCGTAAAATCCTCTTCCATCGCCTTTTTGCCAAGTCACCGCTCGATCCGTCACCCGAGATTGACTCCATCATCCAGAGCTACCTGAACACCTGGAAGCGATACGGGATCGAGCTTCCCGAGGGCTACGCGGAACTGATGCGGGAGAGTTACCCATTCTCGCCTGAGTTGTTAGATGTAGCGCTGGTGCGCATTCGCCAGTCCAAGGGAGGATTCCAAGGAACACGCGGCGTGCTAGGTTTCCTCGCGGCTCTGGTTCGCACCCGATCCGCTTCTACTCATCTGATCACCATGGCGGACGCCAGTTTGCTCGACCCGGAAATGCGAAGCTGGCTGGCCGACCTTGATCCTTCGCAAAATCTCGTCAACAGCGCCGAATCAAATCTCAAGGAGTTGCAGCATCTCCCCTTTGCAGACCGCATCACCGCAGCAGTCTTGCTCGCCAGTCTCGCTCCGTCTCCCAAAGAGCCGGGGATACTCGAAAGTGAACTCGCGCGTCAGGTCATCGCTCCGGACGGCGATTTCAACCAGTTCACGCTGGCCCTGAATACTTTTCGCAGCCTCGGCTCCTACTTCCACGAGCGGCACGGCAGCTTGTTCTTCGATACCAAGGAAAACGCCCATTCCAAGGTGCGCTATCGGGCGATCAGCATTTCAGATGATGAGGCCTGGGACCAAGTCACCGATTGGTGGCGCACCGAAATTCTCCGGGACCGTGAGGCGGTATTCTTTTCCTCCGTGGATAGCTGCCAGGCCCAGCTCAAGTCGCGTCCGAAAAAAGACACCTGTCTGGTCATCGCGCCTTCACGCCTCCTGGTCCCTGATATCCATGGCCTTTTTTGGGGACTGGAGGTGCCTAGAAACACCGTGGTCCTCGTCGAACCTCGTGATGAAAAAGTAAACCTTCGCACCAGTGTCAATCTGTTGAAGTATGCCAAGGACGCCCGCGCCGCCGACCTTCTAGTGCGCAGCGCCGACTCCGCGGAGAAGCGCGACGAGTTTCAGCGCATCGCCACCGAGAACCGTCGTTTCGCCTTGGACACCCTCAAGAAGACCAATTTCGCCTTTGTGCAGGTCATCCAATACGGCACCACACCCGCCGACTGCGATGTGCAGCGTGAGCCGCTTCCTGCGGCAGCTTCTGGTGAACAGATACTCGATCACCTTCGCCGCATGCTCTTCCCGAGCACGTTACTGGCCGAGCACGTGACTGGCCGAATCCATGACCTCTTGGGCAAAAAGACGGCTGCGGTGGAAAACGAATACCGTCAGACCTTGGGATTCCCGATGATTCTGAGCAGCACCGGATTTCGCGAGGCGGTGCTCAGCGTCGTGGAACAGGGCAGCGTTGCCGGGCTGAGTCATCCGGCCTGGCCCAGCCCGGGACGCTACTGCGGAGTCCGTCCGCCTTCGGATGATCGCCTCGGTGAAGCGACGTTGATCGAGCCGTTCGACCAGCCCGCAACAGACCGTCCGCGCAACACCACGACTCCATCGCCTGTAGTTGGTTCCTCGCGCCCAGGCGGCAATCCTGCACCCGGCCAGCCACTGTCACCATCGTGGTCGCAACCGAGCGCCTTCGAAACATCCGGCAATCTGACGTTACAAACCTCCTTTCTGACCTCTCGATTGGCCGTGCGGCAGGAAGTGGCACGCCTCTTGGAGGATCATGCCACGCAGAAGGCGTCACGCGTTCGGTTCGCCATCACCTTTGACGATCGACATACGGAGATGTCCACACTACCCTCATTCGTGCGCGGCTCTCTGGCCGGTCAGGGACGATTTTCGGGTGAGGCATCTTTGGAATTTGATGGCAGCTTCGCCAAGCCGCAGGTTGAGGAGATGGTTGAGCGTCTCCCGGACTTCTCCCCTGGCTCCTGCCGGGTCACGGTCATTCTGCAATCCGCAACCGCCTAATTTTCCAACCATGCCTGCTCCAGATTTCCCAATCGAATCCCTGCTCGTCGCAGATGAACGCCTTCCAGCGATCCGGGACTGGCTGACCCATAAGGTGTTTTCACCAGAGCGCTATGCGTCCATGACGGCGGTGGATTATCTTCGCGAGGGCGAGTCTGCCGTGTGCCGCTTGGAGGAAATTATCACCACTGGTGCGCCGAAAGTCTGGGACGAACTCGCCGCATCGCTCCAGTCGGCTCCTTCACCGCGTTCATGGCTCGGGTTGGATGAGGAATTGCCACTTGCTCAAAATCGCGCGGTCGTCGTTTTCGACGGCCTTTCATTGCGGGAACTGCCGCTGCTGCTGGCGCAAGCCCATGCGAGCGGGCTCAAGGTCAAGGAATGCCGGGCCATTGCCACTTGTGTCCCGACAGAGACCAAGTCCTTCGTGGAAGATCGGGTCATCGGCAAGCCCATCGGCCCGTCTCAGTTGCCCGGCCGCTCGGAACTCGCCTCTCACAACACGGATGCATTTTATCTCGATCAACCGAACATGCGAGATCGCTACCCTGTCGGGCGCAGCCTGCTCCTCTGGTCCACTTACCCAGATCGTCTTTTCGGTAACGATGAAGCGCGGTTCGAGGATCTCTTTGCCACCTTCCACGAGCATCACATCCCCACGCTTTGGAAGAACACCGTCCAATCACTCCCTGCCGGACTGCCTATCGTCATTACCAGTGATCACGGTTACATCTTCTTTGGTGCCAGCCTGGAATCCAGCCGCGCGTCTGATGCCGCCTCACTGCTGGGCCAGTCGCGCAGTCGGCGTTTTGCCGTAGATGAAGAAATGCCCGCCTCACATCCCGATCTCCAACTTTTTCCAGCGGAACAGCTGGCCCTGCTGCGAGGTCGCATCCGCGCCCGCGCCCAAGGAACTGGTTCCCGCCGTCTCTATCAACACGAAGGCTTCTCCCTGCTCGAAGTCCTTGTCCCTTGGCTCGAACTCGAACCCCGCTAAAACATTATGAAAGTCAAAATTGGAACCCAACTTGAAGAAGAGGTCTTTCAGGATCTCAAGGTGGCTGCCGCCCGCGAGAGGAAGCCCATCGGCGAACTGATCCAGGTCGCTGTCGTCACTTACCTGCACCAGCAGAATCAACCTTCGGCTGTGAAAAGCGGGCTGCGTCGCTTTCTGGAGCAACCGCCGTTGAACATCAGCGATGAGGCATTCCAGGAAATCCTCGAAGCCGATTACTACGACCAATGAACCTCGACGACATCAATCATGGCTCAACGGTGCTGGTGGATACGAATATCCTCCTGTATGCGCGCCGTGGCCGCTCCCCACAATGCAGTCGCCTGCTCGACCGCTGCGAGACGAAGGCCGTCACCGGGATCATCACCACCGTCATTCTCGCAGAGTTCTGTCACCGGCAGATGATGATCGAGGGCCAGGATCGTGGCATCACTTCGTCCAACCCAGCCAAGGCCATCAGCCGCAAACCTGAAGTGGTCAAACAATTGACCGCCTACGCCCGCGATGTCCGCTTCCTGCTGGGCGGTGGCCTGCATATCGAAACGGTTCACCCGGACGACTTCCAGGTCGCTCTGGAACTGCAAAGCCAGCATGGGCTTCTCACCAATGACGCGCTTAATCTTGCTGTCACGAAACGCCTTGGCATCCAGGAAATAGCCACGGCAGATTCAAACTTCGATCACGTCCAAGGGCTGATCGTTTACAAACCTTCCGACATCGCCTGACCTGCACTCCATGAAACGCGCCATCGAAGAAGACTTTCCAATTGTCGAGATCAACCGGCTGGCGGTGCCGGAGCGGAACTCGTTCAAACCGATTTATCAAATGCATAAGTGGTTCGCCCGACGGGCCTCGTGTGTGTTTCGGGCTATTCTTCTCGGTGCGCTCAAACCTGCGGGCACCAACATCATGGAGGAGTTCTACAAGGATCACTCCCACGACCCGGACACCAACGGCAAGGTCGTGCTCGATCCCTTCATGGGTGGCGGCACCACCGTCGTGGAGGCCCTGCGGCTGGGTTGCAAGGTCGTCGGCATCGATCTAAATCCCGTCGCCTGGTTCATCGTGAAAACAGAGGTCGAGCCGGTGGACTTGAAGGAACTCGACGCAGCCTTCGAACGGCTCGCGAACCGCACCGTGCCCTGGTCCGGTAAACCGCTCCGACAGACTTTGCTGGATCTTTACAAGACCGATCCACCTTGGGTGCTTAGACAGGATTTACAGGATGAACAGGATTCAGCATTAGATACCAATCCTGAAAATCCTGTCCAAAATCTTTCCTCTTCAGACACGATCTACACCTTCTGGGTCAAATCCGGCATCTGCACCAGTCCGACCTGCCGGAAACAAGTCCCGCTCTTCTCCGACTACATCGTCGCCGCAAAAAGCCCGACCGTTCGCTACCATTCCGACTGCTCCTGCCCTCGTTGCAAAAAGTCGTTCGACTGGGAAATCGAACCGGCAGCGCTCACCGCAGACCCGCGTGGCATGTTGAACAGCCCGCGCAACTCCAATGGGAAGGGCAGCGCTCGCTGGACCTATGCGCATCCAGGCGGCGGCATCTATGTCGCGCAAGGAAGCTCCGATGGCAGCCAGGCTGCCGCGCGCTGGGGAACTTTGCCGAAAGGGCATGTCTGTTGCCCGCATTGCTACGAGGTGGTGAAACTTGCCGCGTTCATTGGCAATGAGAAGCTGAACAAGAAGCGGAAAGCTCAGCGCAAGAAAGTGCCCTTGACAGTGCTTCTGTGCCCGAAGAGCGAGGACGTGTTTCAGTGGCGTGGCGAACTAGCCGACGATGCCACCGTCACCAGTCCCGCTGGCCACACATTTTCGCCGCGAACGGGCAACGTCACTGGCAAAGGCAAGTTCGTCTGCCCCCATTGCGGCAACAACGACTCCGTCATCGCTTCCATTCGGTCACTGCCGGACGATCAGTTGCTGCCAATGCACGCCTACGGCATTCAAGCGTATGCCCCGTCTTGCCACCCGATTCATGATCCGGCCCACCGTGTTTCCCACCGAGATTTATTTCAGGAGACGCCCGAGACCGACGTCAAGGAAGATGACGTGGAGGAAGCCGCAGGCACGGCTGATGTCCAGTATGCCGGTCCTTACGTCCCGCTCACTCACAACCTTGTCTGGAAGCAAAGCGGCAAATTCTACGCGCGACACGCCCCGGCAGACCAGGCTCTCGTCGCCCAGGCAGAGGCTTGGTGGCTCCAGCATCGGAACTGCCTACCCTATCCAAAGAGCGAAGTGCCATCGGGCTTTAATACAAGCCAGATGATGAAGCATAACTACAAAAACTGGGAGCAAATGTTTCATCCTCGTCAATTATTGGGATTAAGCACGCTCCTTGCTGGAATTGCTCAGGAGAACAAGGCGGAATACCAAGATGCACTTCTTTCAGCATTTTTTTCTTTGGTCGAGGGAAGTAATGTATTTGCCCGTTATAAAACCAATCAGAGCAAGAGCGAGTCGGCTAAGGGAATTTTTTCAAGCCATGTCTATCAACCAAAACTGACACCATGCGAGGATCATGTGTGGGGCGTGTATTTTGGAAAGGGGTTTGTTCCTTGGTTTCAAATTGTCCGAAAAGGCAAACAGTGGGGCAAGAAACCAGAAGATTGCTCATACACATCAGATGGAGAACTTGTTCGACGTTACGACGGAAGCTCTGCGGAAGCGTCGTCAACCTATACTGACGAAATTATTCTGAGCGACCGATCTGCAAACTTGCGCTGCGGAGACTCCCGGACACTTGCCGACGGCAAATTGGATGGTGTTGATTTTGTCATCACTGACCCACCCTATGCGGACAACGTGAATTATGCGGAGTTGGCCGACTTCTTCTATGTTTGGCTTCGATTGATCCTGAAAGATAAATACGCCGCGTTTCTTCCGGAACACACTCCGAAACTCGCAGAGATTGTTGAAAACAAAACCCGAGGTGTCTCTGTCGATGATTTTGGTGAGGGACTAAAAACCGTATTCCGCAAGTGCCACGAGAAGCTAAATCCTGACGGCTTGATGGTTTTCACGTTTCATCATGCTGAAGGCGCGGCTTGGAGCAATCTGTTGAGTGCGGTTATGGATGCTGGTTTTGGCATAGAGGCAATTTATCCGATTCAATCAGAAGGCGAGTCCTCCTTACATCTCCAGGACAACGATGCAATCGCCTACGACCTCATCCACGTTTGCCGCAAAGTGCGTGCCGATGATGTCCGCACCAAGCGCAGTTGGGCAGGACTTCGACAGATTGTCCGTCAAAAAGCGAGAGAGGAAATCAAGCGCATCGAATCTGGCCGATACGGCGGCCAAAGTCTGCCGGACGCGGATGTGCGGATGGTGCTGATTGGGAAATGTCTGGAAGTGTATTCCCGGCACTATGGGGCGGTGTTGGATTGGGACGGGCAGCCTTTCCCACTGAAAGCCGCTCTTCAGGACATCCGCGTGATGGTGGAGCTGATTGTCAGCAAGGAAAACCCGCTGCCCAGCGAACTGGAGAGCACGGACGCCTTCACCCAGGTCTGGCTGCTCGCACTCTGCGACAAGCGTGAAGTCTCCGTGGACAGCATCAGCAAGCTGACCCGCGGAGTCTTTGAGGTCAGTGATCTCACAGATCACAAACCGCCCCTTCTGCGCAAAGGCCGGATGAAGGGCGGTCGAACCTACGAGATTCTGACGCCAACCGAACGTCTTGAGGGTCTCAAGAACCTGCTAAAAGATGAAGGCCCCAGGTCTATTCAGGTGGCTCTGCCCGGCTTGGAAGCCGAAGTGAAAGTGGTGGATGGCCCCAATCTCGTGGATGTGTTGCACCTATTGCTGGCCCACGCTGAACAGGGCGAGCGTCTTGATTTGCTGGTGAACCGCTTCGGCGGACAACGCGATGCCATCCGGGCCGCGCTGGAATACCTCAACACCCGCGACCCCAACCGCTGGGGCGGTGCCTGCGGCAAGCTGCTCCCCTTCTACACCGAAGAATGGATGGGCAAGTTTTTCACCGCCAAACCCAAAGAGCATTGACCATTATGGCCGGATACCTCGTTTTCCATACCGACGCACCCGTGAAGGTGAATCCCATTCATCTGGGGCTCTTCGACCTCATCCGCGAGTTCGAACAAGACCCATTTCCCTTCACCCGGGCCCAGCCGCTCGCGCTCACCGGTCTGGATGATCTGCTGACCCAGCTCGATCAGAACGAAGGCATTCACGACGCGAAGCCCTTGGACTTCCTCCGGCAGATGCGTCGTCGTCTCAGCACCTGTGCCGGGGAGATCAGCCGGCTGGGCCTCATCCATGTGCCGTTGCGCATGAAGCTCGAGCTGGGTGCGGGCGGCCAGCTCTTTGCCGCATATAACCGGCTCAACAAGCGGATTCCACTTTGGCAGCTCTTCGGCTCCAACCCGGTGATCCGGGAATCCGGCGGTTACCCCCTTTACGAATTCGGAGAAAGCCTGTCATGAACACGATCCCTTTGTATCATCAAAAACTAAAATTGAATGACCGCGTCCGGGTCATCGGGCGTTGGGAACTGGGCGTGGGCGAGGTGTGTCGCCTGCGCGAGGACGAGGGATTCAACGTGGCGGAAGTCATCTTCGAGGACCGCCAGGGCCGCAGGGTCGAGACACTGCCTGCCAATCGCCTGGAACCGGCTTTGTCGCCATGGGAAAAACTGGCGCAGGGCAGGTTCGATGATCCCAAGGACTTTCTGCTCCGCCAGCTCGCATGGCAGTTCGCCCTGGGCAACACTGGAGGTGAACTCACTAACTCCCGCACGCAACTCCTGCCGCATCAGATTCTGCTCACGCACGATGTGGTGAAGATGACACGGCGGCGTCTGCTGGTGGCAGATGAAGTGGGACTCGGCAAGACCATCGAAACCGGGATGATCATCCGCGAACTCGTGGCGCGAGGCGAGGCCCGCAGAGTTCTCGTCATCGCCCCGGCTGGTCTCGTGAAGAACTGGCAGTCTGAACTGCGTGGTTGTTTCCGGTTGGAGTTTGAAGTGCTGGGGGTTGATTTTCACGATCATGCGCCCGCCACCTGGGAGAACAAGCACCGCGTCATTGCCTCCATCGACACGCTGAAACGCCCGTTGCGTATGGAACGAGTGCTGGCCGGGCCGCGATTTGACCTGATCATCGTGGACGAGGCGCACCACGTCAGCCGCATCCGTTACGGCACGAAAACTCAGACCACCCAGAACTATCGCCTGCTCGAAGCACTGCGCGGGCACACCCGGGACCTGATCTTTCTGTCAGCCACGCCGCACCAAGGGAACAACTACCAGTTCTGGTCGCTGATCAATCTGCTGGACGATCATCTGTTCGATTCGCCGCAAGCCTTGCTGTCCCATCGCAGTCTGCTGAACCGAGTCATGATCCGGCGCACCAAACGGGAAGTAACCGATGCCCAAGGCAATGCCTTGTTTGTCAGACGACAAGTCCACGCCGAGTCCTTTGAACCCGCGCTAAGAGAGCAGCGTTTCTACGAGCAACTGACCGACTACCTGAAAACTGGCTACGAAATCTCGGGCATGGGAAGAACAGGAAGAACCACCAGTGCCCAGCGCGCGGTGGGGTTCGTGATGACGGCCTTTCAAAAGATGATGTCATCCAGCCCCCGGGCCATCCGGCAGGCTTTGCGGCGCAGACTGTTGGTCCTCCTGGTGCGGGAGCAGATTTCTCTGGAGAGGAAACGTAAGACCGATTTCGATCCCGACCTGCCTGCTCAGATTGTCCGCATCCAGGATGAGATGCGCATCCTCGCCCGTGAAATCCTCACCACGATCCAGACCGCCATCAATGACGCCGATGCCGATGCCTACATCGCCCAAGTGCGCCAGCGCATCGTGCGCAAACTAACGGAGAACGAAGAGAGCACTGAATGGTCGCTGGATGCCGACGAGGAGGGTGACGAGGGCGTCTATGCCGATGCAGAGATTCCTGATGAGACAGTGAGAGTGCGTAAACTGGTGCGATTGGTGCCGGAAGGAACTGATCGAAAATTCGACCGCCTTCTGGCTGTAATCTCGCAGCTCCGCGCAACGAATGAGGGTGAACGCTTCATCATATTCACCCAGTATCGTGAAACGCTGGAGTTTCTCCGCCTGGAACTCGCCCGAATCTTTGGTGAGGAACGGATCGCCACGATCAAAGGTGGCCCGCTCGATGACAAAATCGAAGCTGCTGAACGGTTCTGGGACGAGAATGGCGCGAAGTTCCTCATCTGCACCTCCGCGGGTGGCGAAGGCATCAACCTCCAGTGTGCGCGAATCCTGTTCAACTATGACCTGCCATGGAACCCCATGGCCGTGGAACAACGCATCGGTCGCATCCACCGCTTCGGACAGAAGGATGTTTCACAGGTCTATAATCTTGTCGCCAAAGATACGGTCGAAGATCGTATCTACGGCCTGCTGGCAACCAAGCTGCTCGCCATCGCCCAAGCCATTGGCAAAACAGACCTGGAAACCGGGGAGCCACTAGAGGACTTTAGAAGCGAAATCCTTGGCTACCTAGGATCCAGCCCGAACTACCAGCAACTTTTCCGGCAAGCCCTGCTGGACAAAGACTACAAGCGAACCGAGCGCGAGATCGAAGAGATGATGCACCAAGCTCAGGAAGCGCGGGATGCTCTGTCGCACCTCTCGCAAGACCTGACTCATTTCAATCTTGATCACTACCGGAAAATAACCGGACAGTTCCACCTCGCCCAACTCGGCCTCTGGTGTCGGGAGGCCGTCATCCGGCTAGGCGGCAGCGTGCTGCCAACCGGTGACTTCTGGCAAATCGTAACTCCCGATTGCCTCAAAGGATTCTCCCAAGTGAACGCACAATACGATATGGTGACTTTTGATCGTGCCCTTGCTACCCGAACAAAAAAGTGCGAACTCTTTGGGATCGGGCATCCATTGGTGGACGCGCTGCTGACTTATCTTCAGAACGCCCCATTTGACTCTGATACAGCCGTTCTTCCGAGCGTAGATGGCAAGACCAATGTCGTCGAAGCCCGGTATCGTATCACCTGGCATCGGCCAGAGCAGCCGACATCATCATCGGTAGTCCGCGTCATCCTGAACGGCTCGGCGATGGTGGATGAATCATCATTGGATCCCGATCGCCTCGCTTGCCAGCTCTCGAACAACCCTCCGCCCGGAGTCAGCAAATCCGGGACGGAAACCGAGGAGGCCCTGCGTATCTGGATCGCTTCACGCCGGACGGAGATGCCGCAAGGAACAATTGCCAGGTGTGAATTATTGGGGGTTTCGCTTTCGCGTTAGATTGCTTCCCGCTCATGCATCTCTGCCTGACACGGGCGAGACGTCCGCGCTCCTTTCATAAAAAACGGGCCGGAACTTTCGCTCCGGCCCGCTCGTAGGGATTTTGGGTGATTCGTTATCGAATCAAATTACATGCCCATGCCGCCGTGGTCGTGAGCAGACTCGCCCTTCTCTTCCTTCGGAATGTCGGCGATGAGACACTCGGTGGTGAGGAGCAGACCAGAGATGGACGCGGCGTTCTGAAGAGCGCTACGGGTCACCTTGGTCGGATCAACGATACCGGCTTTGATGAGGTCAACATATTCGCCAGTGGCGACGTTGTAACCGGTGTTGCCTTTGCTTTTCTTGACTTCGCTGACGATGAGCGCGCCTTCGACGCCTGCGTTTGCGGCAAGCTGACGGAGGGGGGCTTCAACGGCGCGACGAACGATTTCAGCGCCAGTGGCTTCGTCGCCAGTGAGCTTGAGACCGTCGATGGCAACTTGGGCGCGGATGAGAGCGACACCGCCGCCAGGGACGATGCCTTCTTCCACTGCGGCGCGGGTGGCGTGCAGGGCGTCTTCAACGCGGGCTTTCTTTTCCTTCATCTCGGTTTCGGTGGCAGCACCGACGTTGATGACGGCAACTCCGCCAGCGAGCTTGGCAAGGCGCTCCTGGAGCTTCTCGCGGTCGTAGTCGCTGGTGGTTTCGTCAATCTGACGACGGATCTGGGAAACGCGGCCCTGGATGGCATCGGTTCCGCCTTCGCCTTCGACGATGGTAGTGTTTTCTTTGTCCACGGTGATGCGCTTAGCACGGCCGAGGTCGGTCAGCTCAATGCTTTCGAGCTTGAGGCCGAGGTCTTCGGTGATGCAGCGTCCGCCGGTGAGGATGGCGATGTCTTCGAGCATGGCCTTGCGGCGATCTCCGAAGCCAGGGGCCTTCACGGCGCAGATGTTCAACGTGCCACGGAGGCGGTTCACGACGAGGGTCGCGAGTGCTTCTCCTTCGACGTCTTCCGCGATGATGAGGAGGGGCTTGCCGGAGCGGGCCACTTTCTCAAGCAGAGGAAGCATGTCCTTGAGGCTGCTGATTTTCTTTTCGTGGATGAGGATGTAGCCGTTCTCGATGACGACTTCCATGCTCTCGGCGTTGGTGACGAAGTAAGGGCTGAGATAGCCTTTGTCGAACTGCATACCTTCCACGACTTCGAGTGTGGTTTCGATGCTCTTCGCTTCTTCAACCGTGATGGTGCCGTCCTTGCCGACTTTGTCCATCGCATCGGCAATGATCTTGCCGATTTCGACGTCCCAGTTGGCGGAGACAGTGGCGACCTGGGCGATTTCGCTGGCCTTGGTTACGGGGCTGCTGATTTCTTTCAGCTTGGCGACGACGGCCTCAGTGGCCTTCATGATGCCGCGCTGGAGCGAGATCGGGTTAGCACCGGCGGTCACGTTGCGGAGTCCTTCGGTGTAGATGGCCTCGGCGAGAACCGTAGCGGTCGTGGTGCCGTCACCGGCGACGTCGCTGGTCTTGCTGGAGACTTCCTTGATGAGCTGGGCGCCCATGTTTTCATAGGGGTCTGGAAGCTCGATTTCCTTGGCGACCGTCACACCATCTTTGGTAATGGTAGGGCTGCCGAATTTCTTCTCTAGGATTACGTTGCGACCGGAAGGTCCGAGGGTTGCTTTGACCGCGCGGGCCAGTTTGTTGACGCCGCGAAGCAATGCATGCCGGGCGGATTCGTCGAAATGGAGTTGTTTAGCCATGTTCTTGTTCTGTTAGTAATGTTGGGGTTGGTTTAGCCGACGATGCCGAGGATGTCGGTTTCGTTGATGATGAGGACGTCGTCGCCGTCGAGTTTGATTTCGGAGCCGCCGTATTTGGAAATGAGAACTTTGTCGCCTTTCTTGACGGTGAAGAGTTCCTTCACGTCTTTGCCTTCATCGTCTTTGCCGATGCCGACTGCGAGGACTTCTGCTTCTTGGGGTTTTTCCTTGGCGGAGTCAGGCAAAAAGATGCCGCCCGCTGTTTTTTCTTCACTATCGACGCGCTTCACAAGGACGCGACGACCCAGTGGTGTGATTTTGGTAGCCATGTTGGTATGCTGTGTTGTTTTCCTGTTTTGGGTTTTGGTTTGATTCGCCTTCCAGTCCGCGTTGTTCGTTGTTATGTAATGGCGCGGGCTGGTGGAGGTGAAGTGAAAGTTATGTGGTCAGTTCAATGCGATCCCACGCTGCGGAAAGTATTTGCGGCTTGTAATTTAAACCATTTTCCTGACATCAAGAAATTGGTCGCCATCTGAGGAATTTGCAGCACGGAAATTATGATGCCGGAGGCATCAAAGCCAGCAGCCGGGGGTTGGAGCGAGGAACGAGCGGATACCCCCGGAAAAGAAAAAACATCACCCGACCCCGGCAGGGGTCGAAGCATCGTCGCTTGCGTATATTGATCGCGCAAAGAAGACGGCTGGCATCCCTCCGGGATGCGGGCACAATTCACGTCAGTTACCGGGGGTGTCGCTTCGCTCAACCCCCGGCTACTGGCTCCGATGCCTCTGGCATCGTGAATTGCTGTGTCTTTTTGTGTCATTAGTTAATTGGTTTGATTCGCCTTTTAGTCCGAGCTGTTTCTTATTGGCTCGGGCCAGTCGAGGTGATTTCAAATTTAGTCCTCGATCCCATCGATACTACGTTCTCTAAAGAAACCGATCGCTTGCCCCAAAGCTCCCTCCGGAGTTTCGCGGTCAGTCCATGGGAATTCAGTCCAGTGCACACCCATGTATCCTTGTGCTTGAAGTAGGCTCTTACGCAATACTTGGCAGGAGAAGTCATAACATCCCGAACAACCTCAAAGCGGTATTCGTGATGGTTCTTCCAGAGATGGCTAGTGTGAACGACCTCGTATGCTTCTGAGCAGCCAGTGATATTAGCCACGGCATATTTGAGAACGTCGTCGAACGATTGTTGATTCATAAAATGCAATTGGTGTTACGCCTTCTTGTCTTTGTCCACGACCTCGAAGTCTGCATCGACGACTTTGCCTTCGTCTTTTGCGGGTTCGCTGGCTTGGGGGGCGTCGGCTTGGGCCATGTCGGGCGCGGCACCAGCGGCTCCAGCCATGTGCTGGTAGGCTTCGGAGAAAAGTTTTTGCAGTTCTTCCTGCTTCGACTTCATAGAGGAGACATCGTTGTCGGCGATGGCTTTTTTCAGGCCGTCAATCTTGTCTTGAATGGGCTGCTTCTGCTCGGTGGGAACTTTGTCGCCAAGATCGGCCAAAGATTTCTCGATCTGATAGACGGTGGTTTCCGCCTGGTTCTTGGTTTCGACATCGTCCTTGCGCTTCTTGTCCTCTTCCGCGTGGAGTTCGGCTTCGCGCTTGGCTTTTTCGATTTCCTCATTGCTGAGGCCGCTGGATCCGGCGATGGAGATCTTGGATTCTTTGCCAGTGGTTTTTTCTTTGGCCGCAACATGGAGAATGCCGTTGGCGTCGATGTCGAAGGTGACCTCAATCTGGGCTTCGCCGCGACGGAGAGGCGGGATGCCGTCGAGTTTGAAAGTGCCGAGCACCTTGTTTCCTTCCGAGCGGGCCATGGGGCGCTCGCCTTGGATGACAACGACTTCCACGCCGGGCTGGTTGTCGGCGGCGGTGGAGAAGGTCTGCGTCTGACGCTTAGGGATGGTGGTGTTGCGCGGGATCATCGCGGTGGCGATTCCGCCTTCGGTTTCGATGGCCAGCGTGAGCGGGGTGACATCAAGCAGGAGCACGTCCTTGACGCTGCCTTGGAGAACGCCGCCTTGGATCGCCGCGCCAATGGCCACGACTTCATCGGGGTTCACGCCTTGATGCGGGTCTTTGCCAGCGAGCTTGCGCGCGGTTTCGACAACCTTGGGCATGCGGGTCATACCGCCTACGAGCACGAGTTCGTCGATCTTCGAGGCTTCGAGTTTCGCAGCTGCGAGGCAATCTTTGACGGGCTTGATGGTGCGCTCGAAAAGGCTGTCGGTGAGCTGCTCCAGCTTCGCCCGGGTGAGCGTTTTCATGATGTGCTTCGGCCCGGTCTGGTCGGCCGTGATGAACGGCAAGTTCAAGTCGTAGCTCTGCGAGGAACTGAGGGCGATCTTCGCTTTCTCGGCTTCTTCTTTGATGCGCTGGAGCGCGTCGGGCTGGCCACTGAGGTCAATGCCGGTGTCGGTTTTGAATTCGTTGACGATCCAAGTGATGAGTGTGTTGTCCCAGTCGTCACCGCCGAGGTGGGTGTCGCCGTCCGTAGCCAGCACTTCAAATACGCCGTCGCCGATTTCCAGAACACTGATGTCGAAGGTGCCGCCGCCGAGGTCATAGACGGCGATTTTCTCATCTTTCTTTTTGTCCAAGCCGTAGGCAAGCGACGCGGCAGTCGGCTCGTTGATGATGCGGCGGACATTGAGACCGGCGATTTCACCAGCGGCCTTGGTGGCATTGCGCTGGGAGTCATTGAAGTATGCGGGAACAGTGATGACGGCGTCGGTGATTTTTTCGCCGAGCCGGGCTTCGGCATCAGCCTTCAGCTTGGCCAGAATCATTGCGGAGATTTCCTGCGGGCTATAGACTTTGTTTTCGCCGCCGACTTCGACCTGCACGTGGGCATCGCCATTGGACGCGGCGACGATCTTGTAAGGCATGCGTTTGTCAGCCTCGGTAAGTTCGGTGAACTTGCGACCCATGAGGCGCTTCACAGAAAAGACAGTGTTGCGGGAGTTGGTCACCGCCTGGCGTTTCGCGGCCTGGCCGACGAGTCGTTCGCCAGATTTGGTGAAAGCGACTACAGAAGGCGTGGTGCGTGCTCCTTCGGAGTTCTCCAGCACTTGAGGTTCCGCGCCTTCGAGGACGCTCATACAGGAGTTGGTGGTGCCAAGGTCGATGCCTAAAATTTTGCTCATAGCTTTTTGGGGAGGTGATGCACGACCTGATCGCATGGACAGCGATTCATAGTGCGCGAGGTATAACATGGCATTATCCATGCCATGCATGGTATTGAATACTTAACACACAGAATATCAATTCTTTACGAACGTTACATCTGTGATTGAACGACTGAAGGTGCGCGACTTATGAGACATAATTGCTCACTTGACCATTTAACTGCGACATACTGGCTTACTACTCATAATCAGCAGCATTATGAACTGAATCCTCTCGGCACAGGGCACAAAAAAGGGAGCGGTTACCCGCTCCCTTTTAGAAATTGAAGTTAGCTTCAGAGCACCGATTACAGGTGGAACTTAACACCCAAGCGAACGAGGGTGAAGTTCAGAGCGTCGTCGCTATGGAAGTGGTAGGCGCCATCAGCGAAGATGCCGACGTTCTTCAGGGCGGAGAAGTGAGCTTCGATTCCGCCACCGACGTGCCAGTCACCGACTGTTTCGGAGTTGGCGCTGAAACCGCCGCCAACCATGAGGTAAGGAGCGATGCAGAGGGACTTGATCGGAGCGCGGAGGATCAGATCAGCGTCGAACTGATGGTGGGTGGTGTTGGTGGCGTAGGCACCGTAGCTGCCCTGAATGCCGAAGTTTTCGTTGAAGAAGTATTCAGCAAGAACGCCGCCACCAAGTGCGTCGTCTCCGCCTTGTTTAGGGATGAATCCGCCGCCGAAGCCGCCGAGGCTGAGGCCAGGACCAAAGGCGTCACAGGAAGGAGCCACTGGAGGATTGACCATTTTGCCGCCTTTGCCAGAATAGGCAACGGAACCGGCGAAAGCGCTGGAAGCAAGCGCGACTGACATGATGAGTGATGCGATTTTTTTCATATTGGGGTAGGAGTGTATTTTGTTGGTTGAATTTGGAGATTACATTCAATCCTTTTCCTCGCAAGAGAAAATGTTCAATATTTCCATAAATTTCTCACCCACACCATACCTACGGGGGTGTGGGCCATGAAAACCCTGCATGATTCAGTCGTTGAGAATCACTCGGATTTCGCCATTCTGAACCTGTAGTTCTTTGATGCCATCCGAAAGCCCTTTTAGCAATGGGTCATTGGTGTCGTTCTCCAGAAGGTTCGTGCCCTTGATCCCACCCAGCCAGGCGTTGGGCGCAGATATTCCGCCGATGGACAGGTCTGACAAATAGAGCGCCATGCGATGGTTAGCATCCAGCTTGAGACTCAGGGCAATTTTCACCCGCACCGTGCGGCCACCGATAAAGGGAACTTCCTTGTCCAACGGGATGAGGGCGCTGGCGCTCATGCTTCCGCTCCCAATGCTGACTTTGAGATGCTCGCCCATTCCTTGTTCTTTCAAAAAGCCATTAATCTCGCGCTCACTGAGCACCAGCGTCTTCGCTGGGTTGCTGGCAGGGGCAGGCACTTGCTCGTTTTTGATGAGCGCGACTTTTTCATCGAGCACCTGCTTTTCATGCGGTGACAATTGAACCCCCTTGAAGGGCGAGGCATTGAAGTTGTGTTGATACCAGAACGTGACGGAGGCCACAGCGATGCCACCGAGGCCAAGGAGAACACACGCGAAGATGAGCAGCTTTTTCTTGAATGAGGTTGGCTGCGAGGGATTGGATTCTGGATTCATTAATGTGGCAATGTGTGATACCAACATCGGACAAGCTTCCCGACGTAGTGTTGAAAATCTTCCGCGATTCACTGCGGTGACGGCGCCTGAAAATCACCATTGCAATGGCCCGAGGAGATGCGCAGCCTTGGCGTAATTCGTCTTCGTCATCAGCAGAATGATCGTGGCCACCGCGGTGGCAAGCGTCCAGAAGACGATCCAGGGATTCTTCAAAAGCTGCTCCGGCTCCAGTCGCGCAGTTTCCTCCTTCATGGCATGGCGGAAATAGGCGATGACGGCCATGACGATAACGGGAAAAACAAAGACAAGATTGTTCAGCTCGCGATAAGTCGCCATCGCGATTCCCGTGCAAAAGCAGAACAGATTCGCGTAGGTAATCATCGCCAGAATGAGCGTGGTCTCGCTGTAAACTTGGAACGATTTCCGATAGCGTCCGCTGAGAGACGCGTCCCCGATGAAGCGAAATTCCGAGTAGCGTTTCCCCGTCATGAGCAGCGCGCCGAAGAACCACCAAGCGAGCACAATGCTCAAGGGTGGCACTTGATTTGGACCGACCAGCGCGTAGTAGCCGAGCCAGAGGCGGATGGGATTGTTGAAGGACTCCGCGATGACATCAAGAAAAACGCGATCCTTCAGTCGCAGCGGCGGCACATTGTAAACCAGACCGCTCAGCAGCAGCAGCCCCAAGGCGGCCTGATACGCCCAGTTAAAGCCGATGATCCAGCACAAGGCAAATGCCACCACGATGAGCAGCGCCATGAGCCACCAGAGACGAGACACTTTCACTTTCCCCGCAGGAATACCTCGCAGGCGCTTCGTCGGATGCATGGCATCAAACGGCGCATCAAGAATCTCGTTCAAAATATAATTCGCCGAGGCAATGAGACAGGCAGGAATCAAGGACATCGCGGCCATCCAGAAAACAGCGCCATCCAATCGGAATTCCAGCGCCAGCGCCAGAGCGACCACATGGCCGAACAGGATGAAGACATTCTTCAACCAATGATCGGGGCGGCAGATTTTAAGATATTCCAGCATGAGCGATGATCCCGGTCTGACTAGCCGAGATCACCGCACAACTCAAAACATTTTCTCTGCCCCACCATTCATCATGGGGTGGTCACCGAGACTTTGGTCTTCATATTTTGCGCGAACTCATAGTTGTAACCGGTCAGGCTGACACCGGTGACGGCAAAGGTAAAGGTGCCGCGTCTGTAAACGTAATTCGACCACATGGAAGCCACTCCGTAGCTGTTGGTCGCGGCAGATTTCTTGCCCGTCGTCAAACCCGTCCACTCTCCGGAGACAACCGCGCCCGGAACGACGGCTCCGGTCTGGTCTTTCACGGTGACCCGTGCTTTGACATAATATCCATACCAGTATGAAAAATAAAGTGTGAGCTTGATGTCCGCCACACGCAGGTTCTTCGTAAGCGTCAAGCCAAGCGCCCTGCCACTGCTGCTTGACCTTGCTGTTTAAACATCGTGTCACTGGCGGTCGTAGCATCATGACTACGACGCCCAGT
>JAYVQB010000205.1:0-2063 GCA_043757085.1 Verrucomicrobiota bacterium | reverse complement strand
TGACGATGATCGTCGTGCCGGGCTTGATCTCATCGTAAAGCTTGCTGGCGAATTCCGGGTTCATGTGAACGCGCTTGCCAAGGTCATCGAAGCTGATGTTACGTCCGGCTTCGTCTGTGCTCACGGTTGACCATTTACGAGCGGGGCGGTTCGGTGCCCACCAGCTGGGCTTTTCCGTCACGCCTTCGAGCAGCGAGAAGACATGCCCGCCGAGAGGGGCACGGCCTTCAATTTCAATGGCGGCGCGCCCGATGGGTTCGCCATTGCGATAGACGTAGATAGCCTTGTCAGCAGCACTGGCCAGAATGGTGATGGGTCCGGAAAGACTGCGTTGCGGCTGCCAGTCGTATCCGCTTTTCTCCAGCGGTTTGAGCATGGCGGGCGTGAAGTCCTTGGGCGCGAGTAACAAGCCGGGGTTCGCTGCGAGGTGCGGTTGCATGGTCTTGTCATCGCCGATGACCACTGTGCCGCCCTTGTCTGTCAGCGAGTAGAGCAGCTTGGAAAAATCATACGGCATGCGCACGCAGCCGTGACTGGCGGGGTAACCCGGCAACTGGCCCGAGTGCATGCAGATGCCTGTCCAAGTCAGCCGCTGCATCTCCGGCATCGGCGCATCGTTATATTTTTTGGACCGGTAAATCTCCTGTTTCTCCAAGATACTAAAAACGCCGCTGGGTGTCCCGTGTCCTTCCGACCCGGTGCTCACCGTTGAGCGCCCGACGAGAATTCCGTTGCGATAAACATGCATCGTTTGCAGCGGGATGCTGACGATGACCATGACGGGGCCGGTCGGCGAAATAGCCGGCGACCACCAATACTCGCCGGGCTTGAGCTTGCCTGTTGGCTTGCCGGTAGGCGTGCCTTTCGTATGAAAGGAAGGCTGCGGCATTGACGCGGCATCGGCAGTGAGCATTGAAGCGATCACTCCGGCAACGATCAAAAGATGAAACGGTCTGAGCTTCATGTGGGTTATGGCATGGTTTATTTTCTTTGCAGGACGGCAGGAGTGCCGTCCTTCCTTGTAAAAGTCTCAGCAATCCTTTTTTTCCGGCACCTCGAAGAATGAAGAAATCGCCAGCAGGATCGCGGCACAGACGACACAGGAGTCGGCGACATTGAAGGACGGCCATGGATTGGCGAACGGCACATGAAGGTCGAACTGGAGGAAGTCCACCACATAGCCGTGTAAGATGCGGTCGGTGAAATTCCCGCACACTCCCGCGATGAGCATCGCGAGCGCGATGCGACTGAAGTTACCGGGGAAAAGTCCTTTGCGATAGAACCAGATAATCAACCCCAGTGCAGCGATGGCTACGATGCCGAAGACATAGTTCGAGTAAGGACTGCCATTGAACTGACCGAAGGCGATGCCGGTGTTAGCGACATGATGAAGGTTGAAAAAATCCGTGATAACCACTTTGCCCGGCCCGTTCAACATGAAATTTCTCACCACCAAAAACTTCGTGAGCTGGTCGAGGATGTAGAGCGGCAGGCTGAGGAAAATGAGAAGGCGAGTCATGAAAAAATTAATGACGAATGCGAAAACACATTTGCGATCAGGCGACCGCTTCTTCACAGCGGTCACACAAGTCGGCGTGCTTTTGATGACCGACGCTTGGAAGGTGCTTCCAGCAGCGACCGCATTTCTGGTGGGGTGATTCTAGGACAACGGCACTGAGTTGATCTCCGGGAACGCGCTTGATCGTCAGCACGGAGAGGATGAAGAATTCTTCGAGGGTGGCTTGATCGTTGAAGACAGCGCTCGTGAACTTACCCGCAGGCAATGTGACTTCGACCGTGGCTTCGAGATTGGAACCGATGCGCTTTTCCTGGCGCGCCTTTTCAATCGCCTGCTGGATGACGGCGCGGACTTGTAACAATTCTTCGATTGAAGTCGTCGCATCATTTCCAATGCTCATTACTTCATCAGGAAACTTTTCCAAATGAACACTCTCAGCGTGACCGAGAATCTCCCACGTCTCGTCTGCGGTGAAAGCCAAAATCGGAGCGAGCAGTTTGCAAAGTGTCTCGGTAATCCGATGCATCAGCGTCTGCGTGGCGCG
>JAYVQB010000204.1:0-2064 GCA_043757085.1 Verrucomicrobiota bacterium | reverse complement strand
TCCTCGTTGAGTTCGCGAATTTCTTTGATCTGCGCGCGAAGGCGTTTTTCATCGAGACCATTGGCGATGACCGATGACTTGCTGTGATCCGCAATGCCAAGGTATTGCCAGCCAAGTTCCTGCGCCGCGTCTGCCATCTCGCGCAAGGTCGCGGTGCCGTCGCTCGCCGTGGTGTGGTTGTGAAAGCAGCCACGCAGATTGCCAAGTTCAACGAGCTTCGGCAGCTTGCCGGATTCCGCTTTCATCGTAGCAAGGGCATCTTGCCCTTGCTCATGACTCTGCAGGGGCAAGATGCCCTTGCTACGTTCGGCTGCTTCGACTTCACCAGTATTTTCGCGCAACTCCGGTTCGATGAAATCGAGACCGAGAAACCGGTAGATGTCGGATTCCGTGCTCATCGTAGCAAGGGCATCTTGCCCTTGCTCACTACTCTTCAAGGGCAAGATGCCCTTGCTACTTTCAGCACGCGTAAATCCATATTCATTGAGCGACCAACCGCGATCCAGTGCCCGGCTGCGCAGCACGATGTTGTGCTCTTTGCTGCCCGTGAAATAAACGAGCGCACAGGCAAATTCTTCATTCTTCACCGCGCGCAGATCGCATTGCACGCCGTTATCGAGCAACACACTGGATTTGGTTTCGCCATGGCCCAGCACTTGTTTCACGCCGGGCATCTGCACGAAATCATCCATGACTGAGGCGGGATTCTTCGTGGCCACGAGGAAATCGAGATCGTGAACCGTCTCTTTCCCGCGCCGATAACTGCCCGCCACGCTGGATTGCGAGACATCGGGATGCTCGCGCAATAAGCCCAGAACTTGCGCCACAATCGGTGCGACCTGATCCTGCCGGAACTCATGCGCGTGACTCTCGCGGAAGGCGATGCCTTGCAGCAGTTTCTCTACCGTCTTCCCGCCAAAGCCTGCGAGCTTCGCCGCCTCGCCGCTCTCACAGACACGCCGCAAGTCCGCGATGGACATCACGCCGAAAGCCTCATGCAGCGCCTTCACTTTTTTTGGCCCAAGCCCCTGCACATCGAACAATTCAAAAAACGATTCTGGCATTCCGTCCAGCAGCTTCTCGTAAAACTCCAGCCTGCCCGTCGTAGCCATCTCATGCAGCTTGTCACGCAACGCCTCGCCCAGTCCCTTGATGCCTTCGAGATCGTTCGCCGCCGCGCGCGCCATGATGTCACCCGGAAAAGTCTCGATGATTTCCACGCCCGTTCGATAGGCGCGCACTTTGAATGGGTTCTCCCCCTTCATCTCCATCAGGAGCGCAATTCGCTCAAAAATCTTAGCCGCATCAGTTGCCGTCATGCTTGCGACACTGAACTTGAGAATCCGCAAGTGCAATGCTAAAGTCATCTGTGAACATGCTCGAACTCATTCACCACCAGCGCGCCGCCATCCTCGCTCTAGCAAAGAAGCATGGCGTGTCGAATGTCCGGCTGTTCGGTTCCGTTGCCCGCAATGAAGCGACAGAGGGCAGCGATGTAGATTTTTTTGTCAAGCTAGACGATGGCCGGGGAGCATTTGATCTCGTTGATTTCATTGCCGAACTGGAAGCGTTGCTTCACTGCAAGGTGGATGTGCTCACCGACCATCGCTGGATGAGAGACCGCTTGAGGCAGAACATCCTGCGCGACGCCGTTCCTGTATGAGAAGGGACACCGACCGTCTGCGAGACATGCTGGATGCGATCAGTTTGATCGAGACCGAAGGAACGGATGTGCGTGAGGTGTTCGATACCAGCATCGTCATCCGATACTTCTGCCTGAAGCAGGTTGAAATTATCGGCGAAGCAGTATTCAAGCTCTCCTCAGAACTCAAAGAGCGCCATCCTGACGTGCCTTGGGACAAAATAGAACGCACCCGCCACATTCTCGTGCATGATTATTTCGATGTGGATTGGGACATCTTGTGGGACATCCTCCAGAAACATTTGCCGTCATTGCAAGCGCAAGTGGTAGTGATTCTTCAACAAGAACTGGAATAGCAGGCCGTAAGCCGACGCCTTCACCACCTAAGATTACCTCTTGGCGCACACCGTCTTTTGTGTGAG
>JAYVQB010000203.1:0-2068 GCA_043757085.1 Verrucomicrobiota bacterium | reverse complement strand
GATCCTGTCCTTTTGCCGGTGGAATGTCGAGAGGGCCGGGAAGGTAATCAATAACTGAGTCAATGAGATACTGGACACCCTTGTTCTTGAACGCCGATCCACCCACCACTGGGATGATCTTGTTCAGAATGACCGCGCGACGAAGGGCCGCCTTCACGTCCTGGATTGAGATGGGTTTTTCCTCAAGGAACATGGTCCCGATCTCGTCATCCACATTGCAAAGTTCTTCAACAAGGCCGGCATAGGCGTTGTCCGCCTCATCAATCTCCGCGCCCTCAAGCTCGCGAACTGTGAAGGTCGATCCAAACTTGTCGTCATCGTTGAAGATGACAGCTTTTTTGTTGATGACGTCGATCTGCCCTCTGAGGTGATCTTCAGCTCCAATCGGAATCAAAATCGGCCAAGCATTAGCCCCAAGCTTAGCGCGAATGTCGGTGACAACATTGGCGAAATTCGCACCCGTGCGATCCATCTTGTTAACGAAGGCAATGCGGGGCACACCATATTTCTCTGCCTGACGATAGACGGTCTCCGACTGGGGCTGGACACCAGCCACGCCGCAAAGCACGAAAATCGCACCATCCAAAACTCGAAGTGAGCGCTCCACTTCCGCCGTGAAGTCCACGTGTCCGGGTGTGTCAATGATGTTGACGCGCATGTCCTGACCTTCGCTCAGCTTGTAAATGCCTTCTTCAGGAAGCTGCTTCCAGCGGGTCGTGACCGCAGCGGAGGTGATGGTAATGCCGCGCTCTTTTTCCTGTTCCATCCAGTCCGTGGTGGCTGCGCCATCATGCACTTCACCAATCTTGTGGATCATGCCTGTGTAAAACAAAATACGCTCGGTCAGCGTCGTCTTGCCCGCATCAATGTGGGCGCAGATGCCGATGTTGCGAGTGCGCTCAAGCGGATACTCGCGATTGGGTGAATTTGGATTGCCAGCCATGAAACGTAACAGAGTAAAAAACTTTTGATCGAAGGGGGTTACCAGCGGAAGTGCGCGAACGCACGGTTGGCCTGGGCCTGTTTGTGAACGTCGTCACGCTTGCGGACGGCGTTGCCTTGATTGGTCGAGGCGTCCTTCAATTCGTTGGCCAGCGCACGGTGCATGGGAGTTCCCTTACGTCCGCGGGCGTAACCGATGAGCCAGCGCATCGCGAGAGCCTCAGAACGGCCGGGCGCCACCTCCAGCGGCACCTGATAGGTCGCACCACCGACTCGGCGAGCCTTGACTTCAACGCGAGGTTTGGCGTTCTCGACCGCGCGGTTCAGCAATTCAAGAGGATCAACCGAATCGCTTTTTTCATTGAGGAGATCAATCGCGGTATAGACAATACGCTCAGCGAGGGACTTTTTGCCGCTGATCATGATTTTGCTGATCAAATGCGCGACAAGTTCGCTGTCATAGCGCGAGTCCTTGTGGACGGGCTTTTCGTAAACTCTTTTTCTGCGGGCCATAATGCTTGATTGCTAGAATTCGAGGGCAATAATTATTTCTTTTTCTCGGCTACTTTCGCGGCACCAGCTTTAGGGCGCTTGGCACCATATTTCGAACGGCCACGGCGGCGAGCATCCACCCCGAGGCAGTCAAGGGTTCCGCGGACAATGTGGTAACGAACACCCGGCAAATCTTTTACTCGACCGCCGCGCACCAGAACAATCGAGTGCTCCTGCAAATTGTGACCTTCACCGCCAATGTAAGCAATAACCTCGAAGCCGTTGGTCAGGCGAACCTTCGCCACCTTACGCAGCGCGGAGTTCGGTTTCTTCGGCGTGCGGGTCATCACCTGAAGACAGACACCACGCCGCTGGGGGCAGATGGCAAGGGCTGGGGATTTGGATTTGGACGCCTTAGTCTGGCGGCCATGTCGCACAAGTTGATTGATGGTGGGCATAACGGTCTTGAATTAATTCACATTCGCTCAGTTGCGACACGGAAAGACACGTCACCCTTGTGGGTTGCGCTGCTTGTCCGGGGCTGCTTCCGATAGGAAGACCCGCCGAAGCGGGCCTTTTATACCACCCCGTCGAAACGGGGCCGAGATTGTGGGGGCGGAGGATAATGACCCTA
>JAYVQB010000202.1:0-7953 GCA_043757085.1 Verrucomicrobiota bacterium | reverse complement strand
CCACGATGTCGGCGATGCTTTGGGCGGTGAGGCCGAGTTGCTGGGGCTGATACATCAGGGAGCGTTCCATGGGTTTCACACTGGCAACGCGATCTTGGGGCACGGTCTGCACGATGCCGCCCATGCATTTAATGATCAAAGGATCGCCGTTGGCGAGAATCATACCGGTGATGGTGAGGCCGTCTTTTGTTTTGACCTCACTGCCCTCAAAGCCATGCGAGATGTCGGCGGATGGATTCGCAATGGCATTGGCGATCACCTCGGGGGGCTGTTGCTGGCCGAAGGTGGTCAACTCAGGGCCGAAATCGACACCGTTTTTGCCGATCTTGTGGCAGGTGTAACAGACAGCGACAGCGGTCTGGCCGCGCTTCACGTCGGCGGGCAGCTTTGCGATATCTGCGGCCGGTGGGAGTGGCGCGGCGTTAACGTTCTCGGGCGGCATTTCCATGGCGATGAGTTTTACATGAGCGGGATCATACAAGCCGAGTGCCTTCATGCCGCCATCCACATCGTAGTTGCGCCAGTCATTGTTCTTGCGATTGAAGAGCCACCATTTGGCGAGGTCTTTCAAGGGGAAGTCTTTCGTGTTCGCGAGTTCGATCATGGCTCCGGCAGCTTCGCGGCTTTTCACAAAACCAAGCGCGGTGAGCATAAGCTTGCGCTGTTCATTGTTGAGCGCGGGTGAACCGGCGCGTGATTTGAAATCGTTCACCGCCTCAGCAGGATGCAGACGCCAGGCGATCCATGCGAAGGCTTCACTCCATTCAGCAGGCTTGCCGCCCATGACTTTTGAGACGGCAGCGAAGACTTCGCTTTCCTTCCCTTCGCAGCCGAGACCGAAGGCTTCGAGATAGGCGCGGTCTTTGCCGTCGAAATGTTGCGCGATCTTCGTAAGAATGGACACGCTCGCGTTCGCCGGAACATCTCGCAGCGTAAGGGCAACTTCACGTCGCACGGCGGGTGATTCATCAAGCGCCATTTTCTCTGCCAACTTTATCACGGCGTAGTTCACGAATCGCAATGAGCGATAGGCGACAAGTCGCGTCTCGGCATTCTTTGATTCCAGCAGGGGCGTGACCTTCGCGATGCCGCTTTCTCCGAGCTGCGCGAGCAACCAAATGGCGCGCGCTGCGATGAATTTATTGTCGTCATCGAGCAATGCCGCGACGGCAGGAACGGCTTTCGCTCCCTGAGCCTTCAATCGTGTGAAGCCGCTGTTGCGCACATTGACGGCTGGACTTTTCAGTGCGGCGATCTGGCCTTCTGTGGTGTTGAGATCAAGCTTGGGGATTGCGGATTTGAAGCCCTTCGGCGCGATGCGGTAGATAGTGCCGCTCCAATTCTCATCCATCGTGTCGTGACCGCCCACACGCGCATCGAACCAGTCGGCCACATAGATTGCGCCATCGGGACCGACGCAGACATCGCTCGGGCGGAATTTGGTTTTCAGGGAGTCGTTTGCCTTGCCGCCCAGAAAGTCGGAACCGGCGAATTCTTTCTCCTTGTTTGAGGTGAGGAAATCGAAGCGCTCCAGCTTGAAGCCTGCGCCATCGGGGTTTGGCAAATAACCGAAGACCACATTTTTGCCAGCCTCGCATGCAAGCAACAGCCCGCGCCACTTGTCGCCCAGTGCGCCGTTCTCATAGAATGCCACACCGGTGGGAGAGCCGCCGCCATAGACATCGCCTGCGGGCATGGTGCCGGGATCTTCCTGACGCCATTCTGCCGTGGGCGTGTCCTGACCGGGGCGTTTGTCCGCGTCCCACGAGCGCTTACCATCGGCGGAGACGAAGCCCGCATTGCCGCCTTCGAGAATTGGTGTGACGCGACACGCGGGCGGGTCGTCGTTATCACTCTGAAACAAATCGCCGAACGAAGTCACCGCCTGCTCGTAGCTGTTGCGATAATTGTGCCCCATGATCTTCACATTGGTGCCATCGGGATTCATGCGCGCGGTGAAGCCGCCGATCCAAAGATGGCCGTCGTCGCTGCGTTGGCCGCCGATTTCGCTGAGCATGTAGGGACTGCCCATATAGAAAGTCTTGCCGGACTTGTCCGTGAACTGCGCGCCAGTGTTGCCTTGATTGAAATACCACTGGCCGTCGGGTCCGGCGGTAAGGCTGTGCAGGCTGTGATCGTGCTGTCTTCCATTGAAGCCCGTGAGCAAGACCTCGCGCTTGTCGATTGCCGGATCGAACACGCGATCATGATTCACATCCGTGTAAACGAGGAGGTCAGGCGGTTGGGAAACGATGACCTTGTCATCCAGCACCGCCACGCCGAGTGGCGAGGCCAGCCCCGGCTCTTGCACAAAGACCGTGCTCTTGTCCGCCTTGCCCGCGCCCGTGGTATCTTCCAGAATCACAATGCGGTCGCCCTCCTTGCGGCGTCCAGCTTTGTTGCGATAGTTCACGCCTTCCGCGACATAGAGACGGCCTTGCGCATCGAAGTCCATGTTCGTCGGATTGAAGAGCATCGGTGAAGTCGCCCAAACCGTAACCTCCAAGTCATCGGGCGCCGTGAACATTTCCGCAGGCACGAGCTTTGGTGCATCTGAGTCAGTCTTAGTCAGCGGTTGAGTTGCCGCCGGAAACTTGCCGGGCAACTGGGTGTAAATTTGAAAGCGCACTTTGGCATTACTAGCTTTTCCCTCGCGGATGATGCCGCCATCATCAATACCAACCTTTATCTGAATGCGCTCCACGCCCTCCGGCAGTGCATAGGTGATGACCGAGGCCGCGTGCGTGCCAATGCCGCGCTGGTGGGTGGTCTTGTCCACGATCAGCGGGCCGCCCTCCATGTTTTTTCCGATATTCACGCTGCCGGTGCCACTTTGGGCGGACTGCCATTTCATCAAGGTGAGGTCTTTGGTGCTGCCATCTTTCATTACCAGTGTGGGATCGATCCAATCTGACCAGTCGCAACTATAGTCGCCTTCGTCGGAGACTACGAGATGGAGTTCCTTTGCTCCATGGAGTGCCACGTCTGCCGCTATGAGCCGCGGTTTTGAGGTGCTGGTCATCACCGGACTTTCATAGACCGCCTTCTGCGCATCAGTTGGGGCAGTGAAGGAAACTGCGGGAAATGCCAATAACACCAGCAGGATGAAGATGGGACGCGAAGGGAAGATGATCAGAGGAGACATGTGGATGGGAAAGTAAGGTAATGCCTGTGTGATTCTTTCCACGCAAGACAAATTTGACCGACGCGGTCATCAATCCTGAAGAACGATCAGACTGGCCGATGTCGTTGAAAGCAACTCCTGATGTGAGGCCGATCTCGAGTTAAACTGCAAATGCAACACCACGCCAATCTTCCTCGTGAGGTTTCTCCTGTTCTTTCTCATTCCCATTGGAATCGCTTGGTCTGCTCCCGCCCCGGAGGATGTCGTTCCTTCGTCCAAGTTACCTTTTATTCAGCCCCCGGAAGCTGAACGGGCCGAACTCCACAAGTCGATCCATGCCTATATGACAATGGAGCCTGGAAAGTTCGCAGCGATTCACCTGATCGATTGAGTGCTGCCATGCGTTGGTGAACCACCGTCAACGGGATGGGGGTTGCTGGAAACTGCTGCGAACTTTTCTAGTTGGCGATCAAAGAACGTGCGTTCATGTTGCCGTATCCCTGAACAGGCAACCCGCATGAAAATCGACAAACCGGAGCGCGCCCATGACATTCTGTTGCAAACGCGGCGGAATCCGATGCAGGCAATTTTTCGCCCGCGCTCGGTGGCCTTGATCGGTGCGAGCGAACGTGAGCTTAGCGTCGGTCTCGCGCTGGCGCGGAATCTTTCCGGCTTCGATGGCGCGGTGTGGTTTGTGAATCCGCTGAGCGCGGAAGTGCTCGGTCGCAAAACATTCGCTTCGATCAAAGACATCCCGTCGCGTGTTGAACTCGCGGTCATCGCCACGCCTGCGAAACTGGTGCCCGCGATCATTCGCGAGTGTGTCGCAGCGGGAGTGACAGCGGCGATTATTATCTCGGCAGGCTTCAAGGAAATTGGCGCGGAAGGCTGCGAACTGGAGCGCGAGATCATGGAGGCTGCGCGGGGCAAGCTACGCATCGTGGGGCCGAACTGCCTCGGCGTGATGTCGCCGCACTATGGGTTGAATGCGACTTTCGCAGCGCATTCCGCAGAGCGCGGGAGCGTGGCTTTCATCAGTCAGAGCGGCGCGTTGTGCACGGCGATCCTCGATTGGAGCTTGCGCGATCGCGTCGGGTTCAGCGCGTTCGTCTCCATCGGTTCCATGCTCGATGTCGGCTGGGGCGATTTGATTGACTGGCTCGGCGATGATCCGCTCACGAAGAGCATTCTCATTTACATGGAATCCATCGGCGATCCGCGCGCCTTCCTTTCAGCCGCGCGGGAAGTGGCGCAAACCAAGCCCATCATTGTCATCAAGGTCGGTCGCTCGGAAGCCGCCGCGAAAGCTGCGTCTTCGCATACTGGATCGCTCACCGGCAGCGATGCCGTGTTGGATGCGGCCTTCAAACGCGCAGGTGTCTTGCGAGTCGCGACCATCGGTGAACTTTTCAACATGGCCGAGGTCTTGGCGAAACAACCGCTGCCGCGTGGTCCACGACTAGCGATTGTTACCAACGCGGGTGGGCCGGGCGCACTGGCCACGGATTTGCTGGTGAGCAGCGGCGGTATGCTTGCGTCGTTGAGCGAGGGGACGATGAAACATTTGAATGAGAAGCTGCCGCCGCAGTGGAGTCACGGCAATCCGGTGGATGTGCTTGGTGATGCCGGGCCGGATCGATTTGCCGAAGCGGTGAAGCTCGCGACGCACGATGAGACCACGGACGGCACGCTGGTGATTCTTACACCGCAGGCGATGACCGACGCTACTGCCAGCGCGGGCGCGATTGTGGAAGCGGGTCGCAATTCCACGAAGCCGCTGCTCGCGAGCTGGATGGGCGGCAATGATGTGCTCGATGGTCGGCGCATGTTGAATGAAGCGGGCATTCCAACTTTCAATTATCCCGATACCGCCGCGCGTGCGTTCGCATTGATGTGGCGGCGCACGGAGAATCTTCGTGCGCTTTATGAAACGCCCGCACTTGTGGTGGCTGCGGGCGGAAATCGTGCGAAGCGAAGCGAGGCCCGCGTAGTGATCAATGAGGCGCTGAATGCGGGGACGACGCTGCTTTCCAAGTCGGAGTGCAATCACATTCTGCGCGCCTACGATATTCCAACGAATGAAGCGCTACTGGCCACGACGGTGGATGAAGCAGTGACTCATGCGCGCAGCTTAGGCTTTCCTGTAGTGGCGAAACTTCATTCCGCGACCATCACGCACAAGACGGAAGTCGGCGGCGTGAAGCTCGACCTGCGCGATGATGATGCCGTGCGGCGCGCTTGGAATGACATCCGTTCCGCAGTGCGCGCGCAAGATTTTCAAGGCGTGACTCTGGAGCGCATGATCGCAGCGGGCGATGGTTACGAACTGATTCTCGGCAGCAGCCAAGACGCGCAATTTGGGCCGGTGCTTCTGTTTGGCGCGGGCGGACAGTTGGTGGAGGTTTTCAAAGATCATGTTCTCGGCCTGCCGCCGCTCACGGACACGCTGGCGCGGCGCATGATCGAGCAGACACGCATTTCTGCGGCTTTGCACGGCGTGCGCGGCAGAGCGCCGGTGGATGCGGTGGCGTTGGAGCAATTGATGGTGCGTTTTAGCGAACTCATTATCGAGCAACCGCGCATCAAGGAAATGGACATCAATCCGCTTCTCGCCACGCCGCGCGGTCTCATCGCTCTGGATGTGCGCATGGTGCTCCACGCGGCGCACGTGCCGGATGCCGCCTTGCCGCATTCCGTGATCCGGCCTTATCCGTTGGCTTATGTGGAGGCAGTCACGTTGCGTGATGGATCGCACGCCATGGTGCGCCCCATTCGGCCCGAGGACGAGCCATTGATCGTGGACTTTCATCGCACGCTCTCGGAGCGCAGTGTTTATTACCGTTACTTCAATGCATTGAAGTTCGATGAGCGCATCGCGCATGAGCGGCTCGTTCGCATCTGTTACATTGATTACGATCGCGAAATGGCGCTCGTCATTGAACGCGCCGACGCGGAAGGCAAGCCAGAAATCATCGCTGTCGCGCGCCTCAGTAAACTCCACGGCGTGAATGCCGCCGAGTTCTCCATCACCATCAGCGATGCGTGGCAGAAGCACGGACTCGGCATGGATTTGTTGGGCCGTCTCGTGAAGATCGGACGCGAAGAAGGTCTCTTACGCATCAGCGCCGACATCCTTATGGAAAACAGTGGCATGCAGGCGCTGGCACGAAAAGTTGGCTTCAAGGTGAAGTCGGATTATGAAGAAGGCGTGTGCCGCGCTGAGATGGAGCTGGGAAAATAGAAGTTAGGAGTTAGAAGTTAGAAGTTAGAAGTTAGAATTTTTTCCCATGTCACATCATCGCACCGGACTGCTTCTCGATGACATTTTCCGCGCGCATGATACTGGCGCGGGGCATCCTGAATGTCCTGAGAGATATGTGGCGATCACCGGTGCGCTCACCAAGCACGGCATCACGGACGAGGCTGTCGCCTTGACGCAGCGACCGGCGGAACCGGATGACGTGATGCTGTGTCATACGCGGAATTATTTTGAGACCGCGAAACGCGACATCGCCGGAGGCGCACAAGTATTGAGCACGGGCGACACACAAATTTGCGCCAAGTCATTCGACGTCGCATTGCGTGCCGTCGGCGGTGTGATGAACGCGGTGGATGAAGTGATGACTGGCAAACTGAGGAACGCCTTTTGTGCGGTGCGTCCGCCCGGTCATCATGCGCGTCCGGCGCAGGGAATGGGATTTTGCGTGTTCAACAACATCGCCATTGGCGCACGTCACGCGCAGAAGAAGCACGGCGCGGGTAAGGTTATGATCGTGGATTGGGACGTGCATCACGGCAACGGCACCCAGGACATTTTTTATGAGGACGGCAGCGTCTTGTTCTTTAGCACGCATCAATCGCCCTGGTATCCTTTCACGGGTCATGCGCACGAGAACGGCGAAGGTAAGGGGCGTGGCAGCACGATCAATGCGCCATTGCCTGCGGGTTCGGGAATGGAAGAAATTTCCGCCGCAATCCATGAGCGGCTCATCGAAGTCGCGCAGAAATTCAAGCCGGACTTAGTGATGATCTCAGCGGGCTTTGATTCGCGAAAGGCTGATCCGCTGGGACAGTTTCAACTCAGCGATGAAGACTTTGCAACGCTTACTAAGTTGTTCATGAAATTCGCCGATGAAAACTGCGGCGGTCGTATCGTGTCCGTGCTGGAAGGCGGATATAACGTCGCCGGGCTTGCCAGTGCCGTGAGTTCGCACATGCGGGCGTTGATGGGGGATTTTTAGAGTAGCAAGGGCATCCTGCCCTTGAATGCAGGACTGCAAGGGCGAGACGCCCTTGCTACTTTTGCCGCGCAAACGAACCGCCCCACATGCTACCCAAAACATTTTATCGACATAGTTAAAAGAAGGCTTGCCAAACCAACATTCCTTTGCCTAAATCTTCGCCAATGGTTTTGCCTATAAATAAAGCTCAACGGCTCAACGGCTCAACGGCTCAACGGCTCAACGGCTCAACGGCTCAACGGCTCAACTAGAGGCTGAGGCACATTCCGGCGCGTTAACAAGGATTGACGACACGTCTTGCCGTCTAAAAAGAAGGAGCGCGTGTATGGCGCAGCCTACTCGCCCATTTCGCCTTTGGAGTGTGGCCATATCAAAGACGCGATTTCAGGCGAGTGGTCTGGCGACACACTCGCGCTCCTTCTCAATGAAGGACGACACTCATGTCGTCATGTGCGCAGCAGGCCACTTGACGACACGAGTGTCGTCTTTCCTTGCAGGATTAGAAGCGGCACCCTCGCCGCTTAATGGTGCCGCAAGGCGTCACCGCCTTGCCACGTTCCCGGCAGCGGTGGCGCAGCCGACACCGGA
>JAYVQB010000201.1:0-2070 GCA_043757085.1 Verrucomicrobiota bacterium | reverse complement strand
GTCTTGAGCTTTGATCCAGCGTCCGGTGCGGAAAAAATCTGGGACGTGGGCGAGCGCGTCGGCACGGTTGTCGCGCGGGAAAGCGGCGGATTGGTGTTCGCGGGCGAGCATGGATTTTCATTCCTCGATGAAACATCGGGCGCAGTGACACGCATTGCTGATCCCGAATCGGACAAACCCGGCAACCGATTCAATGACGGCAAGTGCGATCCCGCCGGACGCTTCTGGGCGGGCACGATCCCGCTGACACATCGGAGACCGGAGGCCGCGTTGTATTGTCTGGATGCGAAGCTTGCCGTGACAAAAAAGTTTTCGCCCGTCACCGTGTCGAACGGCATAGTCTGGACGCACGATGCGCAGACCATGTTCTATATAGATACCCCGCGCCGCAATGTGCTAGCTTTTGATTTTGCTGTGGCTACGGGCGCGATCACCCATGAGCGCGTGGCGTTCGATACCAGCTCTTTCTCCGGCAGTCCCGATGGCATGGCCATTGATGCTGATGACCGTCTCTGGATCGCCTTTTGTCACGGTTCAGCCGTGCGCTGCTTCGATCCGCGAACGGGCCAATGTGAAGCTGAGATTGCGATGCCCTGTCGGGAGGTGACAGCATGTGCCTTTGGCGGCCCGGCATTGGGTGATCTTTACATCACCACAGGACGACCCAGTGCGGATATCGAGCCGTTGGCGGGAAGGTTGTTTGTGGTGAAACCAGGTGTGACTGGCAGGGCATCCTTTGAATTCGCGGGGTAACAATGTAATCGTTTTTTGCCATCATCATGGCCGACGGTTGCGACCGTGGCCCACGATAAAAGATGGGTTATCATTTTGTTGGCTTCCGCTTCACCCTGTTTCCGAGCGGTAATGTAAAAGACAGTGGCCAGCCCATGCTAGGCAACAAAAAGATCGTGACCCAGTTCATCGCATCGTTCAAGGACGGCGAGGCAGGCCGGGTAATGCGGCATCCGCTGTTCGAAAATATCCAGAAGGATGTTTGTATCCAGAAAGACGTGCATTCAAATAGGGGGATTAATGCCGTATTTCTCCCGATAGTGAGTCATGCGCGCATCTGGGTATGCACTTGACTCAACCGACCCCAAGATGTGGTGGTTTAGTGAGCATTGCGTAAGTCATTGGTTCGATTTGGACGGCTTGCTGGGCCAAACGATAAAAAAGTTTTCCCCGCGAGGTGGACTTCCGTCTGTTGAAGCGAAAGACAAATTCGTTGAGATAATCGTCCAGATGCTTGTGAGCAAGGCTTCCCTGCATGGTTCCGAGCATCCATCGCTTCAATAGCGAAATAACCAAGTGAATCCGTGGCAGGAGGTGCTCGCCTTCAGGTTGATGTTTCTGAACTTTCCGATCATGGGTATAGCCTTCGAGTTCCCGGTATGAGTTGAGGCCATCGGTGCAAACCGTGCTTCCCTTCTCCACGCTCTCACGGATGAACTGATGAAGAGTTTTGCGATCAAAGTCCGGGATGCGAGCCATACGGATACGACCAACGCCTTTGCCAGCGATTTCGGCGGCGACGATGATCATGGCCTTGCTCAAGGATTTGCGGCCAGTGGCACCACCTGACTCCGGTGCTCCCCAATAAGTTTCATCAACTTCGACCTTGCCGTGCAATTTTTCCCGGCCCGGTCTCACCATGGCCTGTCGCAGTTTGTGCAGCATCAACCAAGCGGTGCGATAACTGCCCAAGCCAAGAACTCGTTGCAAGCCCAAAGCACTCATCCCATTTTTCTGGCTGGTAACATACCACATGGCTCTAAACCAAGTTCTCATCGGAAGGTGCGTGTCCTGAAATGCCGTCCCAGCCAGAACGGAAACCTGCTTGCGACATCCAGCGCAAAGCCAGAGCCTGCGCGACATCTTCCATGCCTGGCCGTGTGAGCAATGAGGACAACAAAAGCCGTTCTTCCACCGTAGCGCAAAGAGGTAGTCCAGACACGGATCTTGCGCGCTGAACCGCTCCTCCATCTCCGAAAGAGTCCTCGGATAATCTTCGTTCTCGGCCACCAGTTATACTAGATATTGGGGGTGGTTGAGTCAAGTGCATACCCAGAA
>JAYVQB010000200.1:0-2078 GCA_043757085.1 Verrucomicrobiota bacterium | reverse complement strand
ATCGCGGGCTCGACCGCTATGACGCGCGCAAGCTGGTGGTGGCCGATATCGATGCCGAAGGCTTGATGCTCGGGGTCGAGGACAAAGTCATCATGCAGCCATTCGGTGACCGCTCGGGGGTGGTGATCGAGCCGATGTTGACCGACCAGTGGTACGTCAACGCCGCCGAACTGGCCAAAGCTCCAATGGCGGCGGTGCGCTCGGGCGCGATCGAGATTGTTCCGAAAACGTGGGAAAAGACCTGGTTCAACTGGATGGAAAACATCCAGCCGTGGTGCGTGTCGCGCCAGCTATGGTGGGGGCACCGGATCCCGGCGTGGTACGGACCGAAAATTGAGGTTTATCCGAGTCCTAATTCAACCGAAAAAGCCATTATTCAAACCCTTAATCCCGATGTTGCTCGAGGAATAGATACAGCAGACAAACCTTTTGTTGCTTTAACCGACGAGGATGTTTGCCGACAGGCAGCATCATACTACGGTGTAGAGTTCAACCAGATTAGGCTTGGAAATCACGAAGATCGAGCCCGCGACCTCCGCCGAGTAACTGATGGGTTCGAGATTACACTTTACCGGGACCCCGACGTCCTCGACACCTGGTTCTCCTCTTGGCTCTGGCCTTTCGCCACGATGGGCTGGCCGGAGAAGACTGACACATTGAGCAAATTCTATCCCACGACCGACCTCGTCACCGGCCCGGACATCATCTTCTTCTGGGTCGCGCGCATGATAATGGCAGGCTACGAATACATGGGCGAAATGCCGTTTAAGAACGTGTATTTCACCGGCATCATCCGCGACAAGCAGGGCCGCAAGATGAGCAAGTCGCTCGGCAACTCGCCCGACCCGCTGGAACTCATCGCTAACTACAGCGCCGATGCCCTGCGTTTCGGCATCATGCGCAGCGCACCGCTGGGCCAAGACATTGCGTTTGACGAAAAGAATGTCGAACTCGGTCGCAACTTCTGCACCAAGCTCTGGAACGCCGCGCGCTTCCGCCAGATGCAGAGTCGCACAGGCATTTTGCCTGAGACAAGTCCAAAGGGCATTCTGCCCGAAAACCATTCAGCTGGCGACGGTCAGGATGACCGTCATACCCACAGGCCAGAGGCCTGTGCCACAGAAGCTGAGATCAATCCCGCACTGCTCAGCAGCGACGACAAATGGATTATCCTGCGCCTCAACACCGCGATCAACGAAGTCACCACCGCGCTCGAAGAATATCGCTTCAGCGACGCAACGAACACACTCTATCGCTTCTTCTGGAGCGAGTATTGCGACTGGTATGTCGAGGCATCGAAGGCCGCATTGCGGCCTGTTGAAATGTTGAAAAGTTTAAGTGTTGAACATGCTTCGGCTCCCGATACCGAATCAACAATTCAACAATTCAACAGTTCAACCGCGCAGCGAAACAACACGCTCGCCGTCATGGATTTCGTGCTCGGCCAGACGCTGCGATTGTTCCATCCCTTCATGCCTTTCATCACCGAGGAGCTGTGGCACGGCATGGGCTTCAACGCCGACATGCCCGAGAACCAGGGCGGCAAGAGCATCATGTTTGCTCCTTGGCCAAAGCCGCTCGACGCCGACGAACTCGCGCACTTCGGCATCCTGCCCGAAGACGAAAAGATCGCGAACGACAAATACGAAACCGTCAATCTTGGGCGCACGCTCAAGAGCGCGTTCAACATCAACAAGAAGGTGCGCTTTGTGTTGAAGCCAGCGCAGGAACTCCCCGAACACGAAGTCGAAGTGCTGCGCATTCTTCTGAATGCCGAACCGCTCGATGTGGAGGCAAATTTCGTCGCGAAGAAAGGCACGCCCACCGTGCTCACACCATTGGGTGAACTCTTTCTTCCGCTCGATGGCATCATTGATGTGGACGCCGAGCGCGTTCGCGTAACGAAGGAAGTCACGAAAGTCGAATCTGAACTCGCCAAGGTCAGAGCCAAGCTCGCCGACGAAAGCTTCACCAGCAAAGTCCCGCAGAAGGTGCTGGATGATCACACGCAGCGCGAAGCCGATTGGTCCGCGCAGCTTGCGAAATTGAAGACGATGCTGGAAGCGCTCGGGTGAACA
>JAYVQB010000199.1:0-8001 GCA_043757085.1 Verrucomicrobiota bacterium | reverse complement strand
TTGGTGAACTGGATGGTATTTCAAGAATTGAAGTGCGGAATCCGAATAACATAGTGCGGACTTGGAATCTGCCCGTGGATCGTGCGGACGCCCCGGCGAATGTCCAGATTGCCGCAGGAAAAGATGTCGCTGTGCCGTGGATGGAAGGCGATGCCAAACCCGTGCAACCCTTGGTCTCGCTGCTGGAAGTGCGACATGGTTTGTTCGAGCGTGATGTGCTCTCGGACAAAACTGTCTCGGTCAAATCCGGCTATCTCATTGTCTCCAATCTTGATCCCGGCGACTACAGCCTGCGCTATGGACAGGATCGCCGCGTTGTGAACATTCGCGTCACGCAGGGCGCAGCCGCATCCGGCTGGTTACTCGGCGAAGCGCGTCTTTTGCAATCGCGCCCTTCGGTTCCTTTACAGATTGTCGAGGTCGCGCAGCAAAAGGAAAATATCAGCATCAGCATTGGCAACGCCACCAAGGACACCCGCGTCCATGTGCTCGCCAGCCGCTTCCTGCCGGGCATTGACGTCTTCACCGCGCTGGGCGATGCGCCGGGTCTGGAGCCATTGATGGGCCAGCCCTCGCACCTGCGCTCGCTTTATGTTTCCGGTCGCACCTTGGGCGAGGAATATCGCTATGTGCTTGAGCGTCGTATGGCAAAAAAATTCCCCGGCAACATGTTGCCGCGTCCGGGTTTGCTGCTCAATCCCTGGGTGCTGCGCACCACCGAAACCTCGATTGCGGATGCCGCGGCGGGCGAGGCTTTCCAACGCGCGGCAGATGGCCGGCTAGCTGGCATGGATGGGGCGAATAAAAAACGTATGACGCAAACCGCTGGTGGCATTGCAGGCATGGAGATCACCAATGTGGATTTCCTCGCGGAACCTGGTTTGACAGCCTTCAATCTCACGCCGGACAAAGATGGTCGCGTGACTTTGAAAATGACCGAATTGGGCGACCGCCAGTTTGTCCGCATCTTGGCAGTAAATGGAAATTCCTCCGTGGTGCGCGATCTCTCACTGGCGGATGCGAAGACCAAGCTGCGCGATCTCACGCTGCGCAATGGCCTTGATCCCCAAGGACACTTCACGAGGCAGAATCAAGTTTCCGTTCTGGAGAAGAACGCGCCGTTCACGATCAAGGACGCGGCCACGGCCAAGTTCGAGACTTCCGAAAGTCTCGGCGGCATCTTCACATTGTTTAGAACGCTATCGAACAACCCGACGCTCGCAGAGTTTTCCTTCGTGCTCGACTGGCCCACGCTCGATGCCGCGAAACAGCGTGAGCTGTATTCCAAGTATGCCTGTCACGAACTGAGCTTCTTCCTGCAACGGAAAGACCCGGCGTTCTTCAAGTCGGTCATCCTGCCCTATCTCGCGAACAAGAAGGACAAGACCTTCATGGATCACTACCTTCTCGGCGATGATTTGCGCAGCTATCTGCGTCCGTGGGATTATCAGCGGCTGAACATTGTCGAGCGCATCTTGCTTGCGCAGCGGCACAAAGAGGAATCATCCTCGACGGGTCGTGAAGTGAGTGATCTGAAAGCCATGATCCCGCCGAATGTGGACGAGATGCTTTTGCTGTTCGATACCGCCTTGCAAGGCGGCGATCTCGCGGGCGGTGCGGCGGATAAGCTGGGAATAGCGAATGAACTGTCGAAGGTTGCGCTCAGCGATGCGCCACCAGCTGAAGCTATGCCGGTAGTCACAGGCGCGATTTCTGGAGCACCTGCTGCGCCCATGGTGGCGAATGGTGGTGGCTTTGGCAATGGAGTTGGAAGAGGCGGTGGCGGTGGCTTCAATGCGTTACCCGCGAAAAGCGAATCCAGTGCCAGAGGTCAAAAATCACTAAAGATGAAAGAGGAGAAAGATTCGCTGGCAGACAAGAACGATGCGGAAGCAGATGATGCCAAGCCGATGGATCGCCAGCGTGCATTCAGCGATGAAGCGGAACAAATGGGAGAGGGCAGGAGAGCTAATCTTGCGCTTGATCAAGCAGCCCGCAGTGGTAAGCAGCAGCAGCTCTATCGCAAGCTCGAACCCACATTGGAGTGGGCGGAGAACAATTACTATCATCTGCCAATCGAGCAGCAGTTGGCCAGTCTCGTCGGCGTCAATGGCTTCTGGAAAGACTACGCGCTGTGGGATGGCAAGAACGGTTTCCTCTCGAAGAATGTCGGCGAGGCTGCGCATTCATTCACCGAGATGTTGCTCGCGCTTGCGGTGCTCGATCTGCCTTTCCCTTCGCAATCCAAGATACCGAAAGCCGAGATCAAAGACCTCTCACTGACCCTGACTCCCGTGGAACGCATGATCTTATTCCATCGCGAAATCAAGCCTGCGGAAATCGACAAAGAAGCGCCGCGCTTGCTCGTGAGCCAGAATTTCTATCGTCAAGGCGACCGCTACATTGAGAAGGACGGCGAGAAGCTCGACAAATTCGTCACTGACGAATTCCTCACCGGCATCGTCTATGGCTGTCAGGTGGTGGTGACGAATCCCACGTCATCCACGCAGAAGCTCGATCTCTTGCTCCAGATTCCGCAGGGCGCGATTCCGGTGCTCGGTTCCAAGGCCACGGACAGCCGTCCGCTGCGTCTTGAATCTTATCGCACGCACACTGCCGACTATTATTTCTATTTCCCGAAAGCGGGCAAATACGCGCATCATCCCGTGCATGTTTCCAAGACGGAAAAAGTCGTCGCCTTTGCCCCGCCGTTCACATTAAACGTGGTCAATGAACTGACCAAGCTCGACACTGGTTCGTGGGATTACATCAGCCAATTTGGCAAGGCGGAAGATGTGCTCGCGTTCCTCGAACAGCACAATGTCCATCAGATCAATCTTGATCGCATGGCCTGGCGCTTGAAGGACGCGGGCTTCTTCAAGAAGGCGCTCGATCTGCTGGCGAAACGTCATGCCTATCACAGCACCACTTGGTCTTATGCGCTGATGCATAACGCCAGCGATGCGCTGCGTGATTACCTGCTGCACACCGATGGCTTCATTGCGGAATGTGGCCCGTGGTTCACCAGTAAATTGCTCACGATTGATCCCGTGGCCCGTAATAGCCATCAGCATCTTGAATACAGCCCGCTGGTCAATGCCCGAGCGCATCAGCTTGGCGCAGGTCGTTCCATTTTGAATGACCGCTTCAGCACGCAGTATCAATCATTGCTCAACGTGCTCGCGCATCGTGCTGTGCTCGATCAGGAAGACCTGCTCACGACTTGTTATTATCTCTTCCTGCAAGATCGCGTGGAAGAAGCGCTGGCGATGTTTGAGAAAGTGGACGCCGCCAAAGTCACTGAGCATCTGCAATACGATTACATGAAAGCCGTCGCCGCCATGTATCGCGAAGACACCGCCACCGCACGGCAGATTGCGCAGATGCATGTGAAGCATGACGTGGATCGCTGGAAGGAGAAGTTTAACCAGGTGCTCGCGCAGATTGACGAGATGCAGGGCAAGAAACCCGCCGATGTGAAAGAAGATGATCGCGAACAAAAGCAGAACGATCTGGCCACCACGGAACCGACGCTCGACTTCACCGTTGAGAACAAGGAAGTGAAACTCGCCTATCACAACCTCAAGGAAGTTACCGTGAACTATTATCCGATGGACTTGGAGTTTCTCTTCAGCACCGCGCCGTTCGTTGGTCAGGACACCAGCCGTTTCGGCATGATCCAGCCGAACCGCAGCGAGCGCATGGTCTTGCCTGCGGATCGCGAGACCCACAGCTTCGCGCTGCCGCATGATTATCACAGCAGCAACGTGCTCGTGGAGATCACTTCCGCCGGAAAGACCGTGGCCCGCGCTTATTACGCGAACGAGCTGAACATCCAGGTCAGCGAGAACTATGGTCGCATCCAAGTGCTGCACGCCAAGGATGCCCGCCCGCTCTCGAAGGTCTATGTGAAGGTCTTCGCCGAGATCAACGGCAAGCCAAAATTCTATAAGGATGGCTACACCGACCTGCGCGGAAAGTTTGATTACCTCAGCCTCAGCACCGGCGAGATTGATCAGGCCACGCGCTTCAGTGTTTTAGTTCTCAGCGAAGAGTTCGGCGCCGCCGTGCGGGAGTTGAAACCGCCGAGGCAGTAGTTCCGACGTTTCGACACTCCCGTCTTTCAATGAAAAACCTCACTGCTCCGAAGAGCGGTGAGGTTTGATCTGTGAATGATGAAGGGAAGAATGATTACTTCTTGTGATGGTGTGCGAGGAATTCCTCGCGGCTGACTTTGCCATTCTTGTCGGTATCCATGGCTTTGAATTTTTTCTTTGCTTCCACGATATCTTTGAAGTGGGGGAGGAACTCGGCGTGATTGAGTTCACCGTCATGGTTGACGTCCATTTTTTCGAATTGCTGCTCAGGCGTGAGCGGCTTTTCGGGGACTTTTGCGCCGTATGGTTTCTTACCGGCGGCGAACGAACCTGCAACTCCCATGAGGGAGAAGCAGACGACAATAACAAGGTTGGTTTTCATAGTATGATTTTGGGTCTGTGCGTATGAAACGATGCCAATGGAAGCATCTTGCAGCCAAATTCAATGATCGCTCGTTGCCTCAAAAACCGGGCAGGAGATTGGTCGTGGGCTTGGAGCCCTCCTTGGGGGCGGGCTTTTGCAGGCGCGCGACGTAATTGGCGCGACGCTGGTCGGTGTATTCGCGGAGCATGAGTTCCAATTGCGAAATGTTTTTTTCGGATAACGAAGAAATGGCAATTCGTTTCTGGTCGCCGGACAGCCGGTAATCGCGTTCGCCATACATGAGCGGAGCGCTCCAGTTGCCTTTGGTGGCATTGGCTTGCAGCAGGGCTTCGATCTCTTCGCTTTGCAGATTGGGTTTGCGGAAGGTGATGTGCCAGGCCGCGCCTTTGTGGAACTCGACGATGATGGTCACACCTGACTTGGAATATACCGCGGTCTCGGCATCGCTCTGGGGCAGCAAGGGCTGGCGCTTTTCAATCACCGGGCCATAGCGTTCCGTGCACTGTTCGATGGTCTCGCCGAGTCGCGCGCGGGCGGTGCCAGCCATGACGAAGAGTAGAAGAACAAGCGGTAATTTTTGCATGACGCTATTCATACTTCAATTGGCGGGGCAAAGTCAACGCTGCCGGTCGCGAATCTCCAGCATGCGCTTCATGACATGGTGCAGATTTCCACTCCAAGACTCGGTGCCGAAGGCGTCGTGCAACGTGCGATAGAGTTCATAGAGTTCCCTATAGACGGCGTGATTTACCGCGTTGGGGTGATAGACCTTTTCCCGCGTGGCGGTGACGCGCGATTGTATTTCAGAGACGGTGCCAGCGCCCGCGGCTGCAGCACCGAAGATGGCCGCGCCGAGCGCACAAGTTTGTTCGCTGCGACTGACCTTCATCGGACGTCCGGTGACATCGGCATAGATTTGCATGAGCGTTTCATTCTTGATGGAGAGACCGCCGGTATTGACGATCTCCTGCACGGTCACGCCGTATTCTTCAATGCGCTTGATGATGGTGAGCGCGCCGAACGCGGTGGCCTCGATGTAGGCGCGATAAATCTCGTGCGCCTCGGTGTGCAAGGTCTGGCCGATGAGCGCACCCGTGAGACGGTGATCGACGAGGATGGTGCGGTTGCCGTTGTTCCAGTCGAGCGCGAGCAGGCCGGTCGCGCCGGGCTTCATCGCAGAGAGCGCCTTCTCCATGTTCTCAAATTTCTCGCCTACAGTCACACCATACGAATCGGGCACGAGATGGTTAACAAACCATAGAAAAATATCTCCGACTGCGCTCTGGCCGGCCTCAATGCCGTAGTGATCGCGCACGACGGAGCCGTTTACGATGCCGCAGACGCCGGGGATGTCTGCGAGCGGTTTGTTCGTGGGCGCGATCATGAGATCGCAGGTGCTGGTGCCGAGGATTTTTACGAGTGTGCCTTCCTTGATCCCAGCACCGACCGCGCCCATGTGGGCATCGAACGCGCCGACGGCGACAGCGGTGCCTTCCTTCAAGCCGAGTCGCTGCGCCCATTCCTTGCAGAGGCCGCCCGCTTTCGTGTCCGCGACATGGGCTGCGGAATATAAACGGTCGCGCAGATCGGCGAGCAGGGGATCGAGCTTTGCGAGAAACTCCTTGTCGGGCAATCCGCCCCACTCAGTGCTGAACATGGCCTTGTGTCCTGCGCTGCATACGCCGCGCTTCAGCGTGAGCGGATTGGTGTTTCCGGTAAGCACGGCAGGAATCCAGTCGCAATGTTCTACGAAACTGAATGCCGAATGAAACACTGCGGGATCGCAGCGACGCAGATGCAAAATTTTACTCCACCACCATTCGGACGAATAGATGCCGCCGCATTTGGCGATGATGTGGGGGCGCAGCTCGTGCGCGAGCTTCGTGATCTCCGCTGCTTCCTCGTGCCCGGTGTGATCTTTCCAAAGCCAGACCAGGGCATTGAGATTGTCCTTGAAGGAATCGAGTAGGCCGAGCGGTGTGCCTTGCTCATTCACGGGAATGACGGTGCTGCCCGTGGTGTCGATGCCGATGCCGACGACCTGCGAGACATCGAAGTCTGCGGTGTTTTGCTGCGCCTGCGCCAAGGCGCCGCGCACGACGGATTCCAGACCATCGAGATAGTCCTGCGGATTCTGTCGCGCCACACTGGGATCGCGCGGGTCGGTGAGGATGCCCATCTCGCCCGTAGGATAATTAAAAACCGTGGAGCCGACCTCGCGGCCATCATTCAAATCTACGAGAAGAGAGCGGCAGGAGTTGGTGCCGTAGTCAATGCCGAGGGCGTAACGTGTGATCATAGCGGATGACGATCATCGCGGGTTGTATCGCGTTGGCAAAGGGAAAGTCGTCATCCGTCCGACTAATCGACGTAAGCGAATTCGTTGAGATTCATCAGTGACCGGCATAGCTCCGGCAGCGAGTGTCCCTTGAGAAAATTCAGGCATGAGGCGCGTTCCTCTGCGTCAGGCTGACGCTACAGCGCGAGCGCGAAGGCCCGGTCAATTTGAGCGTCCGGCGCATCTCCAGCTTCGTGCAGAAGTCGTTGGGCGAAGGCTTGAGACATCTCGATGGCGAAATCATTATTGAGCAGGGTAAGTGCTTGTGGCGCGACGGTGGAGACGGTGCGACCGGGACATGAGATGCTGTTGTCGGGCATGTCGAAAGTTTCCATCATGGGAATGTGCAAATTGCGTTTCTGAATCAGATAAATGCTGCGCACGTTTAGTGTTTCCGGCGGCGAGGGATGCCAGCCCTTTAAAGGATATTCCGCATCATCCAGCAAAGCAGGACTGGCACTCAGAACATCCGGCGGAAGTGCAGGCCAAAGCGGTGGCCCGCCATCATGCGGCTGGAGTTTACCGGCGACACTGAGCATGGAATCACGCAGGGCCTCGGCAGCAAGCCGGTGTGGTGCGTGTCCCACCGGCAGATGTTTTTTTTCGACTGATGGAGTCGGCATTCCTTGTTTGTAATTCGCGCTGTTAACCCGACTTAGCGAACTCAGCAGGCATGCGGAGCTGGAAGCCTTGATTTTGCGAGATCGGTGTCAAAAGGTCTGCACTACGGACGCGCTTAATTGGCGGTGCTTGATTACGATTTTGCGGGCGCAGTGATCTTCGGCGGGCTTTGTTGGGGCAGGGTGAGTTTCATCTGGTCGAGCAGCAGTTGCAGGTCTTTCTCCGGTTGGGTGTAGCGGGGCATGATGATTTCTCGCGCATCGGTCGTGGGCAGATGCACGTCGAGCATTTGCACAGTGGCGAACTTCTCCAGCACGGCTCGCGGTGTGAGTCCGGCGGCGCAGCGGCGCAGCCGGGCTTTGAGGGTGACTTGCAGGCAGTAGGCCAAAAAGCTGATGAAGATATGGGATTCGATGCGGCTTTCGAGTTGGTGATAGATGGGCCGCACGGCGAGGTCGCCTTTGAGTTCTTTGAAGGCTTGTTCTACTTCCGTGAGCTGGAGATAATATTCCCAGAGCTTGGCCGGATCGGTGTCCTTGAGGTTGGTGCGCAGGATGTAG
>JAYVQB010000198.1:0-2082 GCA_043757085.1 Verrucomicrobiota bacterium | reverse complement strand
GGAGCTTGTGCGTGACGCAGCCCGCTGAACGCCTTCAAAAATCCAACAAAATCTCCGCGCGACGATTGCGCGAACGGCCTTCGGGATTGTCGCTGCCGTCAGCTTTTACGTTGGGGCTGAGGGGAAGTTGCTTGCCGAAACCGGTCGTTTCCACCTGAGCGATGGGAACGCCATGTGTGAGGAAATATTGCTTCACGGATTCGGCGCGCTTCATTGAAAGTTCGAGATTGTAGTCTTCTGTGCCTTTGGCGTCGGTGTAGCCGCTAATGCGCAGTTTCTTGGCGGGACTGGCCTTGAGAATATCGGCGATGATGTCGAGTTGCTTTTGCGCGCGCGGATGCAACTCGGCGCGGTCGTATTCATAGAAGAGCGCGATGGACTCGCCGCCTTTTGGGTTCTTTACCAGCGGTGTGTAAGGCACGCCAGCAACGGAGGAGTCCCGTGCGTTGTCGCCCAGCAGCTTGGAGAGATTGAGTCCGCTGACACGCCACTGATCGCCGAATTTTTCCATTTCCAAACCGAACTCGGTCTCCTCCTTGAGAGTTTCCGAATGGACTCGGGCGATAACCCATGCCGTGTCTTCTGTGGCCACCGTGGAGGCCAGAGGTTTTTCCTTGGAGAATTCATACTTGCCGTCCTCAAAGACGATGCAAAGCGCGGCGAGTTTTACCGGGAAAACTTTTTCAGGATTCACCAGCCGTCGGGCGGCGGCGTAATCCGGCTTGAGCAGGGCGCGGACGAATTCATCGGCATAACTCAGCGCGTCCGGCGTGCGATCCACCACGAGGAACGGTGTTACGGTCGCGGATTTACTTTCTGCGGGAAGCGCGGCGAGCGCAGCCTCCAGTTCCTTGGGCAGATGAAGCTGCGAAACTTTCCAACCCATTTTGGAATCGCGTTCGAGATCGAGTTCCAGACGAACAGATGGCGCGCCTGGCGTGGGAGATAGAAGCGGCACGGAAATGCGGATCGTGTTACTCATTTGGCCGATCAATTCGACTTTCCCGGTGACATCAGGTTTGTAGCCCAAGCCTTGAATGATTTTTTCAAGTGCAGTGCCAGTGACGGCGGCTTGCGCGGGATTGTCTGGAGAGAGAATTTTAGCGGCACCCGCCAAATCTCCGATGGCGAGAAGCTGATTGAACTTCGCGCCGAGATCGGTTGGCTTTTCAAAGATGGAGTTCGCGGGATCTTGATTGGGCTTTGATCCGAAGACGCTCTCGGTTGGAGGGGGGGGATTTTTTTGGGACGTGATGGATGATGTGCCTTCGTTCTGACTCGCCGTTGTGCCGTCCGTCTTCGGACTCTCGATGCGATTGCGCGTGTAAAAAAAGAAAATCAGGCCGCTGATGGCCAGGGCGCTGACGATAATAAGAATGGGAGGCAGAGCATTACCGTGCGCTCTGTGTCTGATCGGGAGAGTGCGTATCATAAGCAGATAGTAGTCCAATCCATGCCGCATCACAAGCCAACGGGTCTGAGTTCGATGTTCGCGCTGAAATCGATGACTTGTCCGTTGCGCAGAACAGTGATGTTGACCTTCTCACCCGGCTTGGTCATCTGGATGTAATTGATGACATCGGTGGCGGATTCAATGCTGCGTCCGGCGAATTTCACGATGACGTCACCCGGCAACAGTCCGGCTTTGGCTGCGGGCGAACCCGCGCCGACCACATCAATCTGCGCGCCCAGCACGCGGCCATCGCGATCCAGGCTCACGAGACTGACATCGATGCCGAGATAGCCGACCACAGGCGCGCCCCGGTGCATGATTTGCTCAAAGGCCGCGCGCACTTCGTTGGCTGGGATGGCGAGTCCCACGCCCTGCCAAGCATGGACGTTTTGATCTCCGGTGAAGATGGAGACATTGATGCCTACAATGGATCCATGAATGTCCACCAGCGGTCCGCCCGAGTTGCCCGGATTAATGACTGTATCGGTTTGCAGCAAATCATTGCTGCTGTCACTGAGGCGGCGCTGGGTGGCGCTGATAATGCCCTGTGTGACAGTTCCAGAAAGGCCGAAGGGATTTCCCACGGCGAACACCACCTGTCCGACTTTGGCTGCGTCGGAGCTGGCGAA
>JAYVQB010000197.1:0-8001 GCA_043757085.1 Verrucomicrobiota bacterium | reverse complement strand
CAAGCAAGGGGGTATTGCGCCTGGCCACACTCTGGACTTTCAAAAAACAGAGGGCCGGAAAATATGAAAGCACGCTGACCGTTTATTTGAACCCAGTGCTTGCCAGCAAAAACCGTTACGTCGCAACGCCCGCCCTTACCTACGTCACTAGGGATTTCACCCCGCCCGATGTTATTGAACTTGTCCTAGCCAGCATCGGCGTCTCCAAGTTGAACGCCAACCTCAGCGACATCCGCATCTCGCCGAATCTTCTAGAAGCGCATAAATGAGGCTGACGCAAAGGCGAAAAGCATCTTGCACATTCCTCGTGCCTCCCCACATTTGCCCTCCGCATGGAACTCATCCGCATCGTCGAAGCCCTTCTTTTTGCCTGCCAGGAACCCCTCACCGTGGCCGAGATTGGTCGTGCTATTCGCGATACCGCACGCGAGGCGAAAGAGTCCGCCAAAGAATCCGGCGAACCGCTTGATGAGGAAAAAAACGCGATGGAGGCCGTGACCGACGAGCAAATTCGTGCGGCGATTGATGAACTGGTCGCCCATTATGAGAATGACGGACGCGCCTTCACCATCGTCGAACGCAGCAGCGGCTGGCGTCTCTGCGCCCGCGGTGAATACGCCGAATGGTGCCGCGCGCTCTATCCCGGAAAGAAGCCAAGCAAGCTGAGTGCGCCCGCGCTGGAGACGCTGGCCATTATCGCTTATCGTCAGCCAATCACAAAGTCCGCTATCGAAGCCGTGCGCGGCGTGTCCGTGGACGCGATGATGCAGCAGCTGCTTGATCGCGGTCTGGTGAAAATCGAAGGCCGCGCGGAACTGCCGGGGCGTCCGCTGCTTTACTCCACGACCGATCTATTCCTCGATCATTTCGGCGTTCGCTCGTTGGATGATCTGCCGAATTCCGCGGAACTGCGCCGCGTGAAATTGCCCACTCCCGAGGAAACAGCCGGCTCTGATTCCGCCGAGGAAACTCAGCCGCTGCCGCTGAATCTCGACGAGACGGCTGCGGAGACTGCGTGAGTCGAATGCTTTCCGTGACGCATTTTTTTCTTTCCACACGCCCCCGTCTCGCTCTTAGTAAAGGCGAACCATTCAATCTCACATGCTGGAAGAAATTCGCGCCAAGATCGACCGCGTTGACCGGGAGCTGCTCAAGCTCCTGAGCCAGCGCGCGGAGTTGGTGCATGAAGTTGGCGAGATTAAGCGCAAGGAAGGACTGGAGATTTTCGCGCCCGATCGCGAAGAAAAATTGCTGCGCAAGCTGATTGATCTGAATCACAAAAACAAGGGACGTCTCCCGGAGAAATCCCTCCGCTCCATTTTCCGCGAGATCATCAGTGCCGCACTCGCTCTGGAGCAGGACATGCGCATCGCCTACCTCGGACCCGCAGGATCGTGGACGCATCAGGTGGCCATCAGCCGCTTCGGCAACAGTGTGCTTTATCTTCCAGAGGCCAGCACCGAAGACGTCTTCGAGCGCGTGCAGATGCAAGAGGCGGACTACGGCGTGCTGCCCATTGAACATAGCACCGAGGGCGCGGTGCATCACACACTGGATCATCTGGTGGATTCACCGCTGCAAATTTACTCGCAGATTCTCTGGCGCACCGAAACCGTGCTCATGTCCAATGGCCCGCGCGAGAGTGTGGACTACATCTACGGTCATCCGCAAGTCATCGCGCAATGCCGCAAATGGCTCGCGCAAAATTTTCCCGATGCTGAATTGCGCGAAGCTCCGTCCACCAGCCAGGCCGCCGCATTCGCGACCGAGCATCCGAACTCCGCCGCGCTCGGCACCGCGCTCGGCGCAGAGTTGCAGGGACTGAAGATCATCGCCACTTCCATTGATGACAGCGCCTCGCAAGCCCGTTTCATCGTGCTGGGCCGCCGCCCCGCCCCACCGACCGGAAACGACAACACCATGCTGATGGTCACCGCCCGCGACAAAATGGGCGCGCTGATGGAAATCCTAGAGGCCTTCGTCAAGCACAGCATCAACGTTCGCCAGATTGAAAATCGCCCCGTGCCGGGCGACGACACATCATCCCACAATCACGTCCGCTTCTTCCTCGAAGTCACCGGCCACTGTCACGACGAGGCACTGACCCAGGCAATCAGTGAATTGAACGGCGAAGGCACCACCGTAAAAATCCTCGGCAGCTATCCGACATCGTCTTGGATGGAGTGAGCAAGGTGTTGTGGTCTGCCAGCCCTCACATGAATGAGGGCTGGCAGCCCACAACACTTTTTTGTTCATCACAAGCCGCGAAACCAAAACGAGCAGCCGACAAAAGCAACTCCGCTCGCAGCTAACAGCCCGAAAAGAAAGATCAGGAACCTGACCAACGGCCTGTCATCCAACCGGCAACACCCCGCGATAATCATCCCGATCCCGATAATCACCGCGATCCATCCCCAGAGGATTATTACCGCCCCGCCAACTCCAGCAATCAACAATCCCGCGAGCCACAATGCGCAACCATTCCTCGATGGCACGAAAGTAGAGTTGTCTTCCACACTCGTTTCGTTTTCTAATCAATGCAAATTCATCGCGGGCCCGATCGTGACACATGCCGCAAAAAACGAAGCGGTGCCGATTGCGCTACTGGCCACCATCAGCAAAACCGCTACGAGTGCGATGAAAGTGCTGCTCTTGTTTCCTCTTGCCGCAAGACTCTTCGCCAGCCAGATGGAACAGGCGAGCTGTGCTACCATCGCTAGGAGAATGATCGCAATCGTTCCCGACAGATCATTCGCGTTCTTCCCCATCAGAAAAATTGAGAGCGCGGGCATCACCGAGGCGGCGAAAATCCATGCCATCCAGGGCTTGGACATGGATGGCATCTGATGCGGTGGCGCAGGCAGTTGATCGTTCATGCTTTCAGCAGTGTAGATGCAAGTTCATTCCACAAGTCATTGATCTCGGACGAGTTCCGCGTCGGCCTTCCGGCTTTGTGGAACCAATAGCTCGCGTTGCCTTGGTCGCCCTCGATGAGATGGATCAGCGCATGAATCCATGATCCCGTCGGCGTGTGAATTTCCTGCGCAATGTTATGCGCCGCATCCCAGTTGCCTTTCTTTGCATGCCACAAAGCTTTCGCTTCATCAGACAACGAGGCGTCCGGCGCGGCTTCGCGTTTGGCAGATTCGGCAAGCTCGGCGGCAGTCATAAACCATTCATTGATGTTCAATCTTCCGGCAGAGGCTGCCCCTTGGTCTCTGGCGCGAACGGCAGCACGGCAATACCCACCAGGAAAATGACACACATCGTCATCGCCGCATAGCGCAGGGGCAGAGTGGAATCAGTTTTTGCGTAGGCGCCGTAAACATCCGTGGTGAGCTTGGCGGAAAAGAAACTCCCCGCCGCCGCGGCAAAGCGCCCGAGATTGTAACAGAAACTGGTGCCCGTGCTGCGAAGCCGGCTAGGGAAGAGTTCCGGCAAATAGATCGCAAATCCTGCAAAGACGCCCAGTTGCGCTGCTCCCATCAACGGCATCATCCAATAGGCGTCCTGAGGTGAACTCATGTTTTTGTAAACATAGAGTGTGACTATCAGGGCAGAAAGAAAGCCCACGAAAAAGGCTGCTCGACGGCCAACGGCGTTGGCAAATTGTGTAAACATCCACATGCCAATGGCAGCGCCCAGCATGTTCCAGAGATAAGCCCAGAACTTCGCATCGCCGACCTGCCCACTGACCCACTTCGCAACATCGGGAACTCCAGCCGGCACCTTCGACTTGTAATAGTTGGCAAACACCGCGCTCTGAAGATCAACCGCGTATTCACCGATGGCCCATAATCCCACAACTCCCGTCGAGGCGATGAGCGCGCCGACTATTAAATTTTTCCTCCAACGTTTATCGTTCAATAATCCCCGATAGGGAGCAAACAGCCCACCCTGGGGCAGCCGTCCGTCTCGTTTCAATTGCAACCACGACTCCGACTCCTTGAGGTATTTGCCAGTGAAAATGATCAATGCCGCCGGAAGTGCGCCGATCAAAAACATCCAGCGCCAGCCAGTGCCGGATGCGATGGTGCCTGATTTTTCCAAGGCATTCACGCCTTTAAGCGCGAAGCCCGCAGTGATGTTGCCTACTGTTGAGAGCACTTGCAACAGGCCTAGCGTCTGGGCGCGAGCACCAGAAGGAACCGTCTCGGCGATGAGGGCCACAGCCAGTCCAAAGACACCGCCCACACCCAGACCCGTCAAGAACCGATAAAGGGTAAAATCAATTTTATTGATGCTGAAGTAGCTCAATCCGGTGAACGCCGAATAAATTAGAATCGTCAGTGTGAGCATTTTCGTCCGTCCATACTTGTCCCCAAGTGAACCAAAAATCATGCCACCAATGCCCCATCCAATCAGAAAGCACGCCGTCACGGTTTTGCCGAATGCCTGCAATGACGGATCGCTCGCGGGCAGTTTCATTAACTCCTGCAAAGCCGGCACTCGAGCCAACGAGAAGAGCCGCTGATCAAGGCAGTCGAAGAACCATGCCGCCGACGCCACGATCACTACAAACCAGTGGTAACCGTTGAGTAGTTTCCACCAGGGTTGCTCTGGTGCGGGCGAGGAGGACAAGGCTTGACTCATGCGCGCAATTCTGGCAGGCAGTGGCCATGTGACAAGCCGGAAGTTGTCAGTCTTCCATGTTGGGTGTTCAATGGAAGCCCATTTAATATTCCCGTGGACAATCTCGCCGACCTCGAAAAGCAGCACTCTTGGCATCCTTTCACTCCGATGCGCGACTGGTGTGCGCCCGATCATGAGCCGTTGCTGCTGGTGAACGGACAAGGTTGCTGGCTGACGGATCAGCATGGAAACAGATACCTCGATGGCAATTCCTCCATCTGGACCAACATCCACGGGCACAACCATCCGCGCATCACTGCCGCGATCAAAGCGCAGCTCGACCGCGTGGCGCACACTTCATTCCTTGGCTTCACGCATCCACCCGCCGCGCAACTTGCCTCGGAACTGGCCGAACTTTCACCGGGCAGGGCTCTTAAAAAAGTCTTCTTCTCCGACAACGGCTCCACCGCCATCGAGTCCGCCGTGCGCATGGCATTGCAGTATTGGAAACAAAACGGGCATCCCGAGCGCGAAGTCATCGTCGCCTTTGACCAGGCTTATCATGGCGACACACTCGGCGCAGCCAGCCTCGGTGGCATTCCGCTTTTCAAAGGCAGCGCGAATCACTTCGGCTACGACGTGCGGCGCATCGCGCAACTTGACGATTTGAACTCACTCGCTCCGTCCATCACGTCCCGCATGGCCGCAGTCATTATCGAGCCACTCATCCAGGGCGCGGCAGGAATGCGTGTCTGGCCGAAAGGAATGCTCAAGCAACTCGAACAATGGTGCCGGGAGCGCGATGTCTTTTTGATCCTCGATGAAGTCATGACCGGCTTTGGTCGCACCGGAAAAATGTTCGCGTGTGAACACGAAGACGTGGTGCCGGATTTTCTCTGTCTCGCCAAGGGAATCACAGGCGGCTATCTGCCGCTCGCGGCCACGCTGACCACACAGCGCGTGTTCGATGGATTCCTCGGCGACGCTAACGAGGGGCGCACATTTTATTACGGCCACAGTTACACTGGCAACCAGCTCGGATGCGCGGCAGCTCTCGCCAGTCTGGAAGTGTTCCGAAATGAGCGTGTGCTGGAAAATCTCCAAGATAAAATCGCCCTCTTCACATCGATGTTGCATGAGCTGCGTGATCTGACTCCGGTCATCGACATTCGGCAATGCGGCATGATCGCGGGCATTGAAATTTCTCCGACTGCTTCAACGGGCGCGAAAATTTGTCTGGCCGCGCGACGTCATGGATTGCTCACCCGCCCGATTGTAAATACCATCGTTCTCATGCCGCCGCTGTGTGTCTCGCCGGATGAACTGCGTCTGATGGTGAACGCCATTAGGCTGAGCATAGTTGAGCTTCGCGGAAGCTGAGCGCGTTGTCGCCAAGGATTTAGTCTAAGAAATAACATTGCCAGCACGTTGGCTTGCGTGTCTCATCCTCACTCTATGTCCTTCGCTTCAAATATCACCCTCTTTGTTTCTTGCCTGTTACTTCAAACGGCATCTGGCGATAATTCAGAAGCATCGCCGCCCGCCACTGCCACTTTGGTAGAATTGGGCGATTTCGGAAGTGATACTCACGCCGAACGCGTGGACATGCCGACCCGAGGCGTGATCGCCTTCAAGGTTGAAGAAGGCGACAAAGCCTATGCGGCCAAGGAACACTGGGAGGAATACAACTTCTCCTTCAAAGCAAAGCGCTGGGGCAAATACGCCGTGCGCATCACTTACACACTCAAATCGTCCTCACTCGGCGTGCAGTTCAAGTTGGGCGAGAACAGGTTCAAGAAGCAAATACCAGGCGGAGATGAATCGTCCAGGCACGCGTGGCTCGGCGAAACCTACCTTTCCAATGCGGGGGAACAAACCATGGCGCTTTACACTCCCAACCATGTGGCGTGGGACAGTTTCATCCTGCACGAGATCGCGCTGGTTCCCGCGCCCGAGGGCGATCCGGTCAAACAGGCTGACGATGGAACCGTGCAAATGCCGGCCAAAGATGCGACCACGTGGAGCGAGAACATGCGCTATGAACCGAAGCCCGAGAAAAACTGTCTGGGCTTCTGGACCGACCCGCAGGATTTCGCCGAATGGGAATTGAAGATGGACAAGCCGGGCAAATATCAGGTCGTCGTGCATCAGGGCAGCAGCACCGGCGGCAGCGAGGTGGCCGTTCACTTTGGCGAACAGAAATTAAAATTTACCGTGCAAAACACAGGCGACTTCCACAAGCACACACCGGTCGCTGCCGGTGAAATCACCGTGGACAAGCCCGGCACTTATCGTCTCGCGATCAAACCGCAGAGCAAACACGGTGGCGCCATTATGGATGTTGGCAAAGTGGTGCTCAAGCCAGTTTCCTGAACCGGCAACGCGCTATTTCTTCTTTTTGCTCTTCGATGAAGCAGAAGGACTTTTCTTTTTGGCAGGCGTGGAGGGGGTGGCCTTCTTTGAAAAATCACCCGTGATTAACTGCACATAATGCAGACCAATAGAAGTGAGCGCAAATTTGGTTCCGTTTCCACTCACGCAACCGCGTGTGTGATAGCTTGCCGGGATCCCTTCATCCTTCACCCAAACGACCTGTGGTGAAGTGACAACTTTATCGCTCGGCTTGATTTTCAAGGGCAGGCCGCCACCGGCAAAGCTGATCTCCCATGAGGGACTCAGTTGTTCACAGCCCTCGGCGAGCCAGGGATAGTTCTTGGCCATTTCGATGTCGCCCTTGCGCGGGACTGCCACCTTCCACACACACTCAGTATTCTTGATATAGTCCGGCACCGTAAGCGTTGGATTTTTTTGCAACGCCAGATACAGCCCGGCAATATCCAGCCCCGCGAGGTTCAGGCCGTTGTAGTCTCCGTGGCGATTCGGAGAATCCGGCTTCCCTCCGTCATACCAATCTGAGAATTGCGTGTTCAGCATCAAGTTCAATTCCACATGCGTGTGCGCTCTCCTGCGGTCAATGCCCGCGCCCGTGTGTCCCATGATAGCGAAGGGCGCACCGGCCTCCACTTTGTCTCCTTCCTTCCCCATGATCTTGCTGAGATGGGCGTAGAGCGAATAGAATGGCCCCTGACCCCAATCGTGCTTGATGACCACATAGCGCCCGTAGTTGCTCGCCCCGGGACTGTCGGAGACATGGACGATCTCGCCCTGCATGATGCTGCGAACTTCATCCACCGGCTCGCCTTTTTCATCGCGCTTCACCGGAGCGACGTCCATGCCTTCGTGAAAATGCATCAGCACCACGTTGTCGCCCACGCGCACCGGACCGCGGACAAAACCATACTGACCGCCTTCCCAGGTCGTGGTTTGTTCCTTCTCGAAGTTCCGGTCGATAAACATGTAGAACGCCGGAAAATCTCCGCGCAGCAGCGCGTCATTTTCTGTTGGAAGAGCCAGCGTCATCGACACCGG
>JAYVQB010000196.1:0-2088 GCA_043757085.1 Verrucomicrobiota bacterium | reverse complement strand
TGGCATTCTTTTTCCACGAGCGGCAGGACTTCCTTCTCAACGAACTCGGCGTAGAGGCCGGACATGGTGTCGTATTCGAGGCCGCGTTGACTGCCTTGAGCATCGCCGCTGCCGTTGCCGATGGAGATGGCGATCATTGCGGGCACGCGCTTCGCGGCAATGAGATTGTCCAGCGCAATGAATAGGTTCTTGTCAATTCCATCCGCGCCGACGATGAATGGGGCGGCGGTGCCGGGCACATATTGCTTGGGCACATAAACTCCAACGTGACGCGTGTAGGGCGCGGGATGGCTGGTGGTGACATCCATTTTGTTGGGATTGTTCGGATCGGGCGTTCCGTTGGTGCCGGGCTCCCGGGCAATGCCGGGATAGATTTTGCTGTCCTCGGATTTCATCGTCAGCGTGAAGACCTCTCCCTGTGGCACGCCTTCGCGCACGTTCATCTCGGGTGCCTTCCCACGTGTCGGACCGATGATGAAATTGCCATCCTCATGGTTCGGCGGCACAGCGCCGTCGGGCAACTCATTCGCGGTGACATAGCCCGGCGTGTGCGGGTCGCGCGCAGGCGGTTTGGGGCGCGGTGCATCTGCCGCCGGTGCTGATAGCGTGGCGGTGAGAAGGCTGATGGCGATCTGGAGAGTGAGGAGGGTTTTGTTCATAGTATTTAGTTGTCTTCTGAGACGTGAAAGGGTCAAGCGGTCATATCGTTGTCGCCATGGCTTAAACTGAGTGTGACCATGATAGGAATCAATCTTACTTATTTATCAAATGGCTCTTCAATTCCGGCGCAGCTGACGGGAGTTCTTTCATCACCAACTCCACCATCATTTTTGCTCCCTTCTCGCCGAAATGCGTTTTGTCGTCAGGTTTGTTCGCCATGTATGCGCTGCCCACCGGGCCGAGAGGCTCGACCAGCGCCCTGCTCGACGTGTGCAGGTCAATCACCGGCACTTTTTTCTCCTCGCCGACTTGTTTCATCGCATCTGCGTAAGGCTGCAATTCATTGATGAGATTTCCATCCGCCTTGAAAATTCGGCGGACCATCGGTGTGATGAGAACCGGCTTCGCACCGATGGCACGCGCCTCTTCAATGTAGCGGCGAAGGTTATCTTTGTAGTCAGTCGCGGCGTTTGTTGCCTCTGGTTTCTGCGGTGGATGCGAATCGTTGTGACCGAACTGGATCAGCACAAAATCCGGCTTCTTATCGAGAGCTATTTTCCAAAGTCCTTCCTTGATGAAAGTCTTGGTGCTACGACCGGACTTTGCGACGTTGATCACCTTCGCTCCTTCATCAAAATAACTCTGAAGAAACTGACCCCAGCCTCGTTCAGGATTCTGCATTGAATAGTCGCAAACTGTGGAGTCACCAACCAGAACCACTCGTGTCGGATTATTTACATCGGTGGCGCAGGCACTGCCGATTACGCAGACAAAAAAACACAAGGTGATGGGGACGATGTTGCAGAGTCTGGTATTCATGTTCGGTAGAATGATTTCAGGGTTGTGCTGATGATTGATCGCTTTCCATAACGGTGGCCAGCGGCTGTTTCATGCAGAGCTGCCGATGATTGTAGAGCATGACGCAAGCACTGATGCCAAACAAAATACCGCCACCGCCCATGGCCACGCGCAAGCCGACGAGATCAGCCAGCTTGGAAACCAGAAGACCGGAGAAGGGCAGCACGCCAAAAAAACTCAGGCCCATGATCGCGGAGATGCGCCCGCGAATGGCGTCGGGTGCGCGCTCTTGCACGATGGTATTGGCCAGGCCGAACATCGTGGACGTGCCGAGCGTGAGAAAAATCATCGCCGTGATCGCCTGCCAGAGATGTTGTGCGAATGAGAGTCCAATCATGCACGCGCAAATATCCACAGCAGCCAGCCGCAGGTAAAATGCGCGACGATCATGCGGAATCGTCAGCAGCCAGATCGAGCCGATGAACGCGCCGATGCCTGAGGATGCCATGAGGAACCCATGCGATTGTGCTTCCACATGCAGGACGTGCCGCGAGTAGAGCGGCATCGTGATCATAAAAAACGGCGAGATACAGGTGGTGAGCGTGGTCAGCAGCAAGATCATCGCCAGCG
>JAYVQB010000195.1:0-8058 GCA_043757085.1 Verrucomicrobiota bacterium | reverse complement strand
CTGGGTTCCTTACACGAATCTTTATGTCGTCGCGCTTCCCTTTCTCAGTTACTTCATCCTTCCGGGCGTCGAAGTAAAAGTATCGCAAATCATCGGCGCCTGCTTTGTTGGAATAGGTTTGGTTGTCGGCCTCTCAGATTTCAGCCGTCATAAAATCGAGATGATTACTGATAAACAAGGCACGAGCATCTGATGCTCTGTAGAATTCTGCGCAGCAAGGGCATCTTGCCCTTGCTGTCCCTACTGCAAGGGCAAGATGCCCTTGCTACTAATCAACTTCACGCCCGGAACAACGCGCCCAGTTTCTTGCCCAGCAAGAGGCCGGCCCCGGTGAGAGTTACCCCAAGGAATACCATCGCCCACACGCCCAGAGCAGCGGCAAGGTATGGGCCGTTCCCCAACGCACTGACGAGCGAGTAAATCGCCTTCGTGATCGGGTAATGCGCCGCCTGTTGCGCGAGGATCATGGAGTCGGAAACCTCCAGCATCGCGAACGAGAACGCGAGCAATCCGCCCGCGATCAGATTGGGCGCGATCAGCGGCAGGGTAATTTTCAGCATCGACTTCAGCGGCGGCGATCCCAGATTCTGCGCGGCTTCCTCCAAAGTTGGGCTCACTTGCTGGAAGCCCGCGCTCGCAGAGCGCACGACATAAGGCAGCCGTCGCACCGAATACGCGATGACCAGCAACACCACCGGATCTTCGCCCAGCATAAGCCAATGAAACGGCTGACCTTCCCGCGCCATCGCCAGATAACCGAAGGCCATGACCAGCCCCGGCACTGCCAGCGGCAGCATGGCCATGGCATCGAGAATCTGCCGCCCCCAGATGCGCGTGCGCACATTCACATAGGCAACTCCAATGCCGAGCACAATATCTAGCAGGGTGGCGATGGAGGCGTATTTCAAACTATTTCCGATGGCCTTAAGCGTCAGTTCATGCCCGAGCACATCGCGGTAATGCCGCAGCGTCAGTCCTTCCGGCAGCCATGTGCGATACCAATCCGTGGACAATGAAAGCAGGATGACCCCGAGGTGCGGCAGCACCACAATGAAAATACAGAGACCAAACACTGCGCTGCTGAAACGGCCCGCCGTCTTGGAGAGCACGATCGTCTCCCGTCCCATCGTTGCCCGACCGCCGCCCCCTGACGTGGATTTTTCAAAGAGCATCTTGCTGGTGATATAACACAGGACTGTGAAGAACAGCATCACCACCACCATCGCGTAGGGAAACGGATTGCCGCTCAAGTCCTTGAGCGAATCGAAAATCTGCACGCTCATCACGCGCGTGAAATCAAAAACCAGCGGGACACCAAGGTCCGTGAACGCCCAGATGAAAACAATGGTGCCGCCCGCAAAAATGCCCGGCGTGATTAGCGGCAGCGTGATTTTCCAGAAACGCGCGCGTGGCTTGCAGCCAAGATTGGCCGCGGCTTCCTCTAGCGCAGGATCGAGATTGGCCAATGCAGCGCAGATGTTGAGATAGAGAATGGGGAAATGCGACAGCACATTGAGAATGATCACACCCTTCATCTGTCCGGTTCCCAGCCAGTCCACCGGCTGCGCCGCATTCATCAGCCCAAGTTTGATCAACAAACTGTTCACCGATCCTGACTGGCCCATCATCGCCCTCACACCAATGGCGCCGACAAACGGGGGCAGGATCATCGGCAGCAGCACCAGCGAGTTCATCATGGTCTTGCCCGGAAATTCATAACGCGTGAAGAGCAATGCCAGCGGCAACCCCACGAGGATGGAGCCAATGGTCGTAAAGAAAGCGATAAGAAAAGAATTCCACAAGCCCTCGCGGTTGATCGGATTACGAAACACCTCCCAGATGTAATCCATGGTGAACCCGCCCTTCGACGACACAAACGCCGCCTGCAGCGTGCTCCAGATCGGCATGATGAAGAAGCACGCGAAGAACACGCTCATCACGGCGAAGACGGCATAGGAAACGGTGCGGCTCATCTAAGGAAAGAGTTATGTGTTAGTGGTTAGATGATGGAGTTAGTTACTGTCCGCGCCGCGCCAGTTCACGCGACTTGTCATACTGACCGCGAAACACCGCGCCAAGTTCCCGTGCCGTTTTGACTTCCTGTTCTTTGTCATTGCGTTTCAGGTCGGCGGCGAGTTTGATCGCAGCCTGATAATTCACCAGCTTGGTATCTTCAAACATGGACGTCGCACGTGGAGGAAAATTTGCCTGCGCGAGAATGCGCCACGATTCCCGCTGTTCTTCATGGAGATCAATGCACATGACCCGCACCAGAAAGCGGATGACATCGAACAACGGCATCGTCCACTCCGGGTGATAGGTGAACGCCTTGGCATCATCAAATGGCCGCACAGTCGCATCGGTCATGAATTGACGATGCGGCTCAGTATAAAAATCACGCCGCACCGGCAGCCGCCGCAACGCCGCATGTTCCGGCCCGCCCGGTGAACCGGGGCGATAGTTCCATATCTTCTGCCCCTCTTCGCTCAGGACAAATTCCATGAACGCTGTCGCCAGTTCCGGCTCCGGCGCGCCGCGCATCATGCCCACCGGATCCACGCCCACGCTGGAGCCGCCCACCGGCGTCACATAGCCCACCCGCGTCGTGCCATCAGCTTTCCTGACCTGCTCTTCAAACGAACGCCCATAATAATCAATGCACATGCCCGCAGCAGCATCGCCTTGCGAGACCTCAAGTGGAATCTTCGTCGCTGCATCCGTAAAATAACGAGCGTTGGCGCAGATGCGCAGAATCAATTGCAAGCCGCGTTCCCAGCCGATGCTCAAGCCCTCATCCACTTGTTCCTTCACCGTCTGGAACGGCTTGGGATTTTGCTTCACTTCGTTAATCGCGATCTGCATCTGCTGCTGGATGATCTGCTCCAATGCCTTGGCCACCGTGCCGCTTTTGTTTGGGTCTGATAATGCGACCTGCCCCGCCAGCAAGGGGTTCGCGAGATCTTTCCACTGCGATGGCTCCTCGGTCACGCCCAGCCGTCGGAGCGAGTCGCGATTGAAAACAATGCCCATGCTTGACAGGCAACATCCGACCCAGCGCCTGTCCTTGTCGGAGAAATCTTCACCGCTCACGCTCTGCGGAATCACTCCTTCCGTGAACCAGTCCGGGTGTCTCACAAACAATTCCCCCAATCCATTTCGCCCATCGGGAGTCGAGGATACGAGGAAACCCGCTGACGCCAGCTTTTGGAAATCATACGAACCGCCCCCAAAGAAAAGATCAATCCCCACGCCCGTGTTTGATTCGAGGAACGCCTTCCGCGCCTCCTGCGACGCCGTAGGCATTTCTCCCGCAGCGGGCATCGCGACTTTTTCGTTTCCGAATGACATCGCAATCTCACGCGCCCAAGTCTTGCCCAGCTTCTTCGTCCACAATCTCTCGAACGCCGCCGAGTATTCCGAACGCAAGTAAATGGAAATTTCCGAGGTGCCTTGCGCCCGCCAGTCGATGTTTAATTTCTCCCCAGTTTTCTGTTTCCAATATCGCGCGAAAGCCGTCGCAAATTCCCGCCGTGTTTTCTCGTTATGCGGCGTGATGATGACGAGCCGCCGGTCATAATGTGCGCCCGCCGTGGAATCCTTTGGCTTCAATAACCACGGCGCGGCCAAGGTCAGCAACAACGCCAGCACCACGCCCAGTTCCTTGCACCAGCGCCCGCAGAACGCGGCCAGGCCCGGCGGCAGCATGCTGGTAATGGAATCCGGTGACATGGCGCAAGCAAAGCAATCAAAGTTGAACTTTCAACATTCAACATCGAACATTAACCGCTCGTTACCCATCCTCCCTTATACATGAAAAAATCAAACGCGCCCATCCCCGTCCGCATGGGCCAGACAGAATTTCTCAAGATCAACGCCGCGCACTGGGAGTGGCGTGATCTCTACCACTTTGTCCTGTCCTTGCGGTGGTCGCACTTCATCATATTCCTCCTGAGCTTCTACTTGGCCGTCAATTTCCTGTTCGCTGCGGCTTACTACTTCGGCGGAGATTGCATTGCCGAGATGCAGCACGGCTCATTTGCAGACGCCTTCTTTTTTAGTATCGAGACCTTGGCCACCGTCGGCTACGGCCACATGCAGAGCCAGCAGGACTACACTTGGAAAGATGTGCGCTTCGGTGAGAAATTCGTGGACGTCTATGCCCCAGGCCCCGATGGCCGATATACCGTGGACTATGCGCGTTTGCATGAGACTGAACCTGCACCATGAAAGCTTCACAACTAATTTTACTTCTGACATTACTGACTTGCATTCAACCACCAAAATGACACCCTCCAGTTCCATCACTGTCACCTTGGTGAACAAATTGGAAGAGCATCAGAAAGCCCAGCACATTTTATACAGCAAAGGCATTTTCTTCAAGATAGATAAAATTGTTGCCGCTCTGCTTTTTGGCTTCGGGATTTATTTGGTCGCCAGCGTTGGTTTGCGCTGGTGGACTGTGGTCTGGTTTCCTCTTGCAGCCGCGGAATGGTTTAACCTGCTTTCGCCAATCAGATTAAGAACAAGAATCCAGTTCCAGCGCGAGCCCAAGTATCGTGAAGAGTATTGTGTGGCCTTCTCTTATGAGAACATTCACTTCAAGACCACCACCATTGATTCAACGCTGCAATGGACGAATTACACCCGCGTCATCGAAAGTCCGACGCTCTTTCTGTTGATGTATGGCCGATGTCTTTAGACCATTGTCCCCAAGCGATGCTTTCAATCGGATACAGAAATGAGTTCTTTCCGTGAATTGTTGAAGAAAAAAATTCCTGAATAACCCAAGTCACTTTCCAAACTCCGGTCACGCATCCCGCAACAGAATCGCTCCCACGATCAGTTCATCATGGAGCACATCGCGAAGGATGACAATGGGGCCGCAACCGACAAAATATTTATAAATTTCATATATATAGATATTTTGTATATTGTATATTATAAATCCATACCTTATTTATACTCCCTATAAAGATAATTTGATATATTCCATAATTTTGATATAATGAGCTGCTCTGGATTTAGATTTCGTCTCGCGAACCCATGCCTGCTCCACAAACCACGCTTTTGCCAACATCAGTTGAGGCTGCCAGCGATGGGCAGGCTCAACCAGTGGGTCCATTGGCACGAGCGCTTAAATTTTTATCTCATGGATCACTTAAATCCATGATGTCAGGCTTCCTGACCGTGGCAGGGCTGACGCTGCTGGCCAAAAGCATGTCTTTCCTCAAGGATGCCGCCGTGGCCGGACGATTTGGCACTTCGGAATCGCTTGATGCTTTTCTTCTCTCATTTTCCCTGCTTTCGACGCTCGCCTCAATGCTTGGTGTCGGTTTACCGGAAGCCTTCCTCCCGGCATTCTCCGGTGTGGCGCACGAGAAAAGTTTACTGAATGCACATCGCCTTGGGGTGCAGATGGCCGTCTTCAACAGTTCATGCCTCTTCGCACTGGGAGCCATCATGTATGCCGCAGCTCCGCATATCATTGGGTTCGCCGCAGGCGGTTTTGACCAGGAAAACAAAGCTCTGGCAGTGCATGCTCTTCGCGGATTGCTGCCATTCTTCCTGTGCTTTGGGATGACTTTTCATCTTGGCTCCTGGCTGCGCGCGCAGAAGAAGTTTGCAGTCGCTTCCATCTCGCCGGTGCTGCTGCCGTTCATCATCATCGTCTGCCTGTTGGCAGCTGGGGAACAGGCGTCGCTTTCGACATTGGTGCTGGGCACAAACTTGGGAGCCATCATCAGTCTAGGCTGTCTCGTCGTCGCCCTCTTCGCCCAACTTCCGCGCAATGCGGCTTGGTTCAACTCCTGCCTCAAGGACTGGGAACCCGCCAGCATGGTCGTCTTGAAAAACACCATGCCCTACCTGCTGGCCGGCACCATCATGGGCAGTTCAGTTGTGGTGGATCAGACAATGGCGGCGTGGCTCCAGCCGGGCAGCGTGGCGGTGCTCAGTTACTCCGACAAAATCTGCGGCATCATTCTCGCCCTCACGGCCACTGCGTCCAGCGATGCGATTTTTCCATTTTTTGCGGAAACGGTCGCGCGGCGCCAGTGGCCTGAAGTCCGACGTCAGTTACTCCAAGTGACGGGTGGCATGCTCATGATCGCCCTCCCGCTCATGGCTGTGCTCTGCATCTTTGCGCCCCAGATTGTCAGCCTTCTTTTCCAACGCGGCGAGTTTGGGGCTGATGACACCGCACGGGTGGCTGTAGTTCTGCGCTTCGCCGTCTTGCAAGTGCCCTTTTATATCATGGGCATCCTAGCCTCACGGATCGCGGTTTCGCTCCAGGCCACCCGGTTCATGCTGTTCGCCTCCATCATTTCGATGATCCTCAATGTGATCTGCAATGCATGGTTCATGCGCTATCTCGGCGTGGCGGGCATCGCGCTGTCCACGGCCATGGTTCATCTGTTCTCCGCCGCCGCCTTTTACATCTTCATTTTCCGGGCCATTGACCTTCGCACACGAACACAGGAGGAGGCTGCGCCATGACCAGCATCATGGCATTTCCCTGCCAGACGCGCTGGACATTGCGTGATCTGGGACTTCTGGCCGCGCTGTTGACGCTGCTCACCATGCACATGAGCGGATATCTCAACTGGGCCAACGACAACGGCGTGCTGCCATTCAAACCACGCGACTTTACCGTCGCCTGCTGCGGAGCCGCATTTTTTTTCATCGCATCCAACCGGACTGCGTGGTGTCTCTCCGCGCTGGCATTGCTCAGCCTGCCGTTGATTCGTGTCATGGACGCCGGATTATTGGAAAGGTTCACCCAGACGATGTGGGGCGACCATCCAACTTATGTCATGCAGCTCGCCGCGAATGCATTGATAGCTGCGATGATTGCCGCCAGCCTGGCCACACCTAAAGGCATGCAGATTGCCGTCATCATCGCCGTGGTGACAATCCTGCTCTGCACCGCATCCAATTTATACGAATGGCTCGGCATGGCCGTCTATACGCGCATCCCAGGTCGCGTCTCCGGCTTGCTGGTGGATCCAAATGCATCCCCCATCGTCATCTGCCTCATGCTGGGAATCGTCCTGACTTATAGCCAGCGCTTTTGGTGGAACGTGCTGTTACTGGGCATCTCGGCGGTCGGGGTCTCCCTGCCTCTCAGCCGAAGCGGCGCGATCATTTTCTGGATCATGACGATCTCCTATGTGCTCGTAAACTTCCGCGCTCACAAGACCGGATTGATCGCCATCATCTCCGTGGCGATTCCAGTCGGCGGCATCGGACTGGCTGTGCTCAGCGAGTCTGCCGAACGCCGTGGCACCGTGCGTGATGAGAACGCTCAAAGCCGCGTGCAAGCACTTTATGAACTCGACTTTGAAAAACTCTGGTCGGGCGAGCGTGCGAAAGACTTGCGCGATGGGTGGGAGGCGGCCATGGAAAAACCAGTTTTGGGCCACGGCACCGGCGCAGGCAACACCCAATGGCAGCCGCATAACCAAATCGTCGCGATTTGGGACGACCTAGGCATCGGCGGAGTGCTTTTATTTGCGGGTCTGCTGATCCATCTCACCGTGTTGTGCGCCAAGGGGGGCGGGCGTGGATTCGAGTGTTTGATTCCTCTCTGGGGATACATCCCCTTCAGTCAGGTGCTGATGGAAACCAGCGCCTACTGGTATTGCGCAATGGCCTGCGCGTGCGCCGTAAGTTCCCGCCGCATTAGCATCGCCTGGATGGGTGCAAAACGAAACCCGGCAGAAAACCCAACCTCCGGAGCCTATGCATAAGATTGCCCAAGTAGCCTTCAGCGGTCCAAGCGGTGCCGCCGATCTCTGCGCCGCGCTCTCAATCGCAGGCCAACGGGCGGGTGTGCCGCAAGCACTTGCGTTCTGGGGAACGGAAACGTCACCGCCCGACCGGATCGCGCGTTGCGAGTCCGCCGGGATCACCGTCGCTAAACTGCCCAAAGCTCGCGGCTTCGATGCCGCAGGCCAGCGTGCTATCAAGCAATGGGTCGCACAAAACAAAAACGCGGACGCCATGATCCTCCATTATCCAGCCGCACTCCTTCCCGTGTGGCGTTCACTGCGCGGAGCT
>JAYVQB010000194.1:0-2098 GCA_043757085.1 Verrucomicrobiota bacterium | reverse complement strand
GGCATCGCTCCGCGATGCGATTGAGAGGAAACCATAACGAGGGGTGTCGCATGGCTCAACCCCTCGCTACAGGCTGAAATGGCTCAGCCATGCCAGAGAAAAAGCTCCGATTATCTCGTCAAGTTGTTAAGCACTGGTTGAATTTGATGAAAGAACTTCTCTCCATTTTTGTGTCCGCAATAGAATCAGTAAAATTATCGGGTATGTCGATTTTAATATTACCATAGGGGCAAGCATGATCGCTGCGCTAGCAAGCGCAGCGTTTTTGTCGTGACTTGATGGAATACCAATTAGAATACTAATTAAAAAGAACAGACTACTTCCGATTGCTGTGAACGCATAGCCCAAGGTCCAAGCGCGACTCCATTTTGCTACCTGAATGAGTCCGACACCCGATACTATTGCAAGTCCGCCGACTACGAAGCTCAAAAATCCGGTTTTAAGTCCTAAATCAGCAGCGATTGCCGTATTCTGTGGGGATACTCTGCTTGCTGCAGGAGACAACTGGTTATTGAGCATCGAACTGGAAGTGATCAGCGTGCTCGCCGCGATCGTCATGCCCAACCCGCCGAATATGAGGTTCAAGATGGATGCAATGGTCATGCTTGTAGGTCGAGTTTTCATCGGTCAGGTGTGTTGTTGAATTGATTGATGAGTATGCTCAAAAGAGCCAACTACTGAGAAATATCCGAGGTTACAAATAAATGACGTCGAGGGTGAAATGTCTGTTTGCTGAAACAAGACTCAAGGGTGTAACAATTGATACACTGCCGTCAACTGGTTTTTTCATTTATCCGATTATGTGGCAGTTCCTAAACTCTCAGGAGAACTCAACGTGTTCATCGTGGATGTCCTCCGCGAACAGCGCGCCCAGATGGACATGTCGAAGAAGAAGTTGGCCTCAGCTGCTGGCGTTTCACGCACCGCCATTATTTTAATGGAAGCCAAGAAGCGCTCGCCATCACTAGAATTAGTCATCCGTCTTTCCATGAGCATGGGTGTATCTGTCTCCAGTATCGTAGCCAAAGCAGAGAGGCGTTTGGCGAAAACACTGTCAAACGCCACCGAAGCGCAGTCAGGCCCAAAAACAGTTTTAGTGATCAAACCTCGCAATCAAACAAAACAGTTGTCCGTGTGAAGATGCCCTTGCGCTGCGCGGATGGTTTTTGCTGAGCGGTTGGAAACGCGCCTCTCCTTGGTTTCAACTGTAGGGCGTTTGGGTCAAACGCCAATCCTGGAAGCTTCTGAGATTTGGCCGTTTGACACAAACGGCTACAATTTAATCCATCGGATTTCACAAGCAAATCTACCGCTGCCTTGCCAAACGCGACCCGGTGAGATACACTGCAAATATGGTCAATGTCACCGTCCCACTTCCCGATGGCCTCGCCGCATTAATGGGAGCCTCTCTGCCACAAGTTCAGCGCAGGCTGCTTGAGGATGCCGTGGTGGAAGCTTATCGCTTGGGAAGAATCTCCCGTGGTGAAGTGGCAAGCTACTTGGGACAAAATTCATGGCATGAAACGGAGCAATTTCTCACTGACCGAGAAATCCCTCTCGCTTATGACAAGAACGATCTCGATCACGATCTCGCGGTAATGGATGATTTCCTGCGGTCAAGGTGAAAGTCGTCGTCTCAGACACCAGCCCGATCCATTACCTGCTCTTGATCGGACAGGTTGATTTGCTTCATTCGCTTTACCGGGAAATCATCATCCCGCAGGCGGTGCTCAGCGAACTCCAAGCTGTTAAAAAAGTATGCGAGATGAGTTGCCAGAGGTGTGGTGGGCTGCCAGCCCACAGGTTTCTCCTACGCATGGCGAGAAAATTCTCCCATATACGGAGGGCTGGCAGCCCCCGACACCCGCTGTTTTCAACAGCATGCTAGGAGCCGGGCTTGCCAAGTCCAGACCACATATCCACAGCACTAGGCAAGTGCCGATTCTTGTCAACGGAAGTGGTCGCCGCGCTTACGGCGTCGTCCAGTCTTCAATCTTAAGATTCGGCGCTTCAAATCCATCTTTATCGCTCACTGAGCCGAATAGCTTCAGCCAGCCCGGTGGATAACCATTCACTGCCGCCGTGGATTCCATCGCGG
>JAYVQB010000193.1:0-2098 GCA_043757085.1 Verrucomicrobiota bacterium | reverse complement strand
TTCCGCCCTCTTCTTGAAGCTGGTTCGCGTCCGTCCAGTGCATAGAGAGACTGTGTGCGTTTCCACGCCTTTGCAGTGCGGACAACCTTTAGGCCGTCGTGCATCACATCTTCACGGCTTGCGAGATAGTGTAGCCCGCTATCCGCTGTTCATGTTCCGGCGTTTGTTCGTGCTCATCACGAACGCGTTGGCGGCTCGCTTGCTTTCCATTGCGACGATATATCTATGGGAGAAAAATTTACACTCACATTTTTTTCTCGACCTACAGGCTAACGCCGACCCATCTTGCGGTTTCAAAAAAAGAGGTAACCTTCCCGGCGGTGTGTTGCGGACGCTAATGCGACAGAGCCGCCCGAGTTGAACGGGATGGCAAAAAGGCATCACTCCTTTTTGTTGTGGTGCAGCACGTTGTATTTCCGCACGGTCTTTGTCGCCCCTGCCACATTCTGATATTGCGCCGTGCCGTCGGCTTCGGCTTGAACGGTGAACGTGTCATTGTCCACAATTCCTTTCGGATATTCGCCTGTCAGAAGGAGAATTGTCCCTGTGCGATGATACCCGCCAGAGGCAACGCCACCACCGCCACCCAGAGAGGCGGAGCTGTCTGCTATCGGCCTAGATGCCTGCAAGCAATCCACAATAAGTCCCTCTTTTAGCACGGAGATGACGGTAACGTAAAAAGATTCTACCTTCTTCAACTTTGCTTCCTTTATAGCTGCTTCTCTTGCGACCCGTGCCACTTCCATTTCCCTTGCTGCTTTCTGTTGTTTTATCTCATCCATCTGCGCAGCCGTGGCTATTTTCCAAGCCTCCGGCATGTGCTCATAAGGAATCTTAGCGGAGCCTGCATCATGGGTGATGCGCACGCCGTCCGATTCAACCGCAGTCACTACACAATTTGTGAAAACAGACTCGCCTATTGGCTTTGGAATCGAAAGCTGTGGGAGCTTCGCGCCGACTTGCGCGTGCGTGATGGCGGCGGCACTCAGGCAGGCGATAACAACGAACGTCTTCATGCGAGAGACTAAGAACAGGGCAGGCAGGGTCAAGCTGTTTCGGTTCATTGCCGCGCCCGCAAATGCCACGCGCCGGATGCATCGCGAATCATGTTCGCGACGAATCGCCCGCGATGATCGAGCGTGGTGATGGAGCCGGACTGGACATCGTGCTCGGCTCGTGCTGAAAGCTCCACAAGGTCATCGCGCTTGCGAGTGCTCATCACGGCCTTTGCAACGGTCAACGCCGGGTCTTGAAGGTATTCCGTCACGGCTTTCGCGACGGCGGATGCAATCAGATTTACAAGGGCGGTATCTTGGCGCGATGCCTGTGATGTCTGCGCGATGGCTTTGGGCTTCGGGCGTGATGCCTGTGACGGCGGTGATGTCGGTGACGGCGGTGATGTCGGTGATGCCGTGCCGACGTTCGCGCGAGCGAAGTTTGCCGAAAATCTGGACGGCGTGACGTTGAAGAGGGGGGTTACGATTCTCATGGGTGCATGAAGGTGGTTGAGGTTTTACTCTACGCGATTTTCTTGGCTTCTGCAAACGCGCTGCGGATGTCTTTTAGTTGCTCCATCGGCTTGATAATTTTTGGATTTTGTAGATCCCGCATGAAGCCTGTCATGGCGTTCCGAACATTCTGAAGGTGCCAGTAGCGGCGTTCGCTCGTAATAAGTTCTTCGACGGCGGTGTGCGTCGCCGTGTCGTTCCTCACTTCCTCTGCAACTCGCGCCCACTGGTCGCTGCGGTTGCTCTCAAGCCGCGCTACAGTGGCCTCGCTGACTTCCTGATTGAGCGCGTGAGCCTTCGCACGGCATCGCATCCAGTTTTCATGTTCCAACTTTTCCGTTTTGGTGGCAAGCTCGGTGCGTGCCTTGCTCAAACGGCTTGCGATGATGTGCGCCTCGGTTTGAATCACCATGAGGCTCTGCGCGAGTTCGGCGGCGGGAGTCGTGCCATCGGCTTGCAATGCGGTTTCACGCTGGCGCAGTTTTTCGAGTTCGGTTTCGAGTTCATCTACGCGGTCTTCTAATTTCGCGACGACGGCGGCGAGTTCACTTTTTGGATCTTTTTTTTGTTCGGGTTTTGCGTTCATGTTT
>JAYVQB010000192.1:0-8081 GCA_043757085.1 Verrucomicrobiota bacterium | reverse complement strand
CACCTATCATGGCTTGCGTGCCGTGCGAATCGAATCGATGAATTCTTTCCACAGCGCGTCCACGTCTGCGCCGCAATGCTTTAGGAAAAAGTCGTTCTTGAACGTGCCGTCCTTGGACGCGCCGTAGCTTCCATCATGCGAGGCCGCGTTGAGCTGGCGGATGATGTCTTTGTCCTTGTGGTTCTCCAGCCAAAACAAAAAAGATGCGGCGATCGTGTAGGCCTGCTTGTAACTGCTCTGGTCCGGGTTCACGACGAGCTTTTCGATGTCCTTTTCGAAATACTTGTGCCGGATGTAATCCGCGATGCCCTCCGTGATCCATCCCTCACCGCCGCCTTTGTAATCCTGCACCACATGCGTCAGCTCATGCACGACCATCCCATAATCATTCGGTGATTTCTTCGTGACCCAGTCTGCGGAAATGTGAATTTCGTCATGCGTCGCATGAGCCACGCCCTTCATGGGCTGGAACTTCAGCCGCACCACCGTCACCGGCAAGGGCCGGTCTTTGTCGAAAAGTATCTCGTTGATCTTCGGATACCACTCCTCCGCGATGGTCTTTGACTTCGTGGCGAAAGCCTCACATTCCGGGGCTTCAGAAAAATCGATCTCAATTCTGTAGGCCTGCTGAGTTGACGGTGTCGGTTTGACTGAATCTTCAACAGTTGCTTTGGATGCCGCGAGGGCAACGCCGCCAATGAGGATGACCAACATCTGGCGAAATTTTTTCATGGTAAGGGGTCAGCCGGAAGTGTTTCATATGAGCAACCCACCACCTTTCTTGACGGGCTTCCCCACTCAATTCTATGGCAGCGCCAAGCGCAGCGCGCAAGTCACATTACTACCAAAATTGGTGTCACCAGAATTGGTGTCACGTCTTCACATACAATATTTGTTCTGCTTTATCCGCCACTTTTTGCAAGCTTTTGTCTTCGGACAGCCGTCGTTCCATCCGGCGCACGGCTTCGCTTGCCGCCGACGCCTTCATCCCGCCAGCCAGCTCATCAAGTTCTCCCAGCCTCAGACCGCTGCGCTGGTGCCCCAGCTATAAAAATAAATCTCGGCCCCAATCACTATGCCGACCAGAAAATTCCGTCCACCGCTCCTCTTTCACTTGCTCTATCGCCTGGCGCACGCGCCCAACATCCACCACGTCTTGCTGGACTCGCCGCACGCGGTGAAGAGCGGCGAACTCTCCGGCAAACTCATACCGGTTAAGGAGCAGGGTGATGAGAAAGCGCACAACCATACCGAACTGGCTTCGGACAAGGCTAATTACGAGAAGCTCCTGAATCCAAAATTATGGGAATGAACCAAGCCCACGACTATGGTTCGTGTGCCAACGAAGTGAGGAGGACTACGATAGTTGCCCTAGCCCGTGATGATCATCACTGAGCGAGGCTCAAGCCAGCGCGTCTCGGCAATATTTCACCGTCTTCGCGAGCTCGGCCACGCGGGTTGATCCTTCGGGCACTTTGTATTCGAACTCAATGGTGGCCTGGATGGGCCACTTGTTGTCGCGAATCAGGCAGAGCACATCCTTGATGGGAGTATCGCCCTCGCCAAACACCACGCTGGGGCCTTTGGCCTTTTTACGATCCTTGATATGCACATGCGTGATGCGGTCGTGATACTTGGTGATGAAGGGAACAGGGGAGCCGAAGTCTCCGGCGACGAAGTGACCGATGTCCACGTTGGCGAAGTTGTATTTCGCGAATGAGAATGCTTTCTCCCAGTCGGCGGGGCCGGTGGTCTGATGCCCGTGATAACCGATGGGGAACTTGTGTTTATCCGCGAAACTGCCGACGCGCTTGAGTTCTTCATCGCTGTGCGCGATCTCGGTGGAGAGGGCGCTGGCGCCGAGGGCTTTGCCGAGGTTGAAAGCGTAGTCGATCTCGGCGTCGCTCATCTTGAAGATGCCGTCCACTTTGACGATCTCGATGAGCACACCGGCGTCTTTCCATTTCTTGCCGAATTCCTTCGCACGGTCGAGATTGGCAGACTCCCTCCAAGTGCGCACGGCGGAGGGGCTTTCCTTGCCTTTGGCGGTTTTGGTGTCCTTGAGCGGCGCGCCCATGGCAATCTCGACCGGCTGGGTGCGGAGTTCGACGGCACTCACACCGAGTTCGATGCAGTTCTTCAATACTTCATCGGCGGGGACAAAGTTGCCGCCGAAGTTGTAAGGGACATTCATGCCGATCTGAACGCCCGCGACCTTGGAGTCGGGATTGGCGGCAGAAAAAAGAGAACGGGTGCTCGCGAACAATCCGGTGGAGAGGGCAAGCGTAGAAAACTGGCGGCGGGTGTAAGATTGCATAGGTGGATGAAGCAGTTGTTATGTCGTTTGATCAAACGTAATCCACTCGGGCCATCTGGCGGGAGATCGCATGGTTTCTCATCTTATTTCATGAGGAAAATGGCGGACAGGGAGAGATTCGAACTCTCGGTGCCGGTAAAGGCACACACGCTTTCCAAGCGTGCGCATTAGACCACTCTGCCACCTGTCCTTTAAATCAAAATGCGAGGTGGAGAATGCCTTGCCATGCGCCAAGCGCAAGATTTTTTACGGCAAAGTGTTCGCGGCGACACAAAAAAAGCGCCGGAGAGAACGAGTCCCTCCGGCGCTGATGAGTGATCCGGCAATGCAAGCCGGGTGGTTGATTACATTTCGTAGCCGACTTCTCCGTGCTCGGCGGTGTCGAGACCGGCGTCTTCCACTTCGGCTGTCGGACGGAGGCCAACGATGGCTTTCACGACGAGGGCGATGACCACGGTGCCGCCAATGGCAAGCGCGATGGTGATGCCCATGGCCTTGAGTTGTTCCATCCAGAGACCGCCGTCTGCGACGAGCTTGGCGAGACCGTTCTTCGTGGCCGGATTGGCACTGGCAGCATCAGCGATGAGGGAGAGGTTGCTGTTGACCTTGTCTGTGGCAAGGAAGCCGGTGAGGAGCGCACCGAGCGTTCCGCCGACGGCATGCACGCCGAAGGTATCGAGCGCATCATCATAACCGATCAATTTCTTCACGATGGTGCAGAAGAAGTAAGGAACAACCGCTGCGGCGACACCGATGATGAGGGCACCTTTGACGGTGATGAATCCGCAAGCGGGGGTGACTACAACGAGTCCTGCGACTGCGCCGGAGCAGAAGCCAAGGATGGAAGGCTTGCCGCCTTTGATGTATTCCAAGAGGGGCCAGACGAAGCAGGCGACCGCTGTGGCAATGGTGGTGGTCATGAAGGCGTTAGCAGCCACGCCGTCAGCCGCAACAGCGGAACCGGCGTTGAAACCATACCAGCCGACCCAGAGCATTCCGGTGCCGACAGCGCAAAGAACCATGCTGTGGGGAGCCATCGGAACTTTGCCGAAGCCCTGACGTTTGCCGAGCATGATGCAGAGCACCAGCGCACTCCACCCGGAACTCATGTGGACGACCGTGCCGCCCGCGAAATCAATGGCCTTAATACTGGCGGTAGGATTCCAGACGCCGTTCATCATGCCATTAATGCCCCAAATCATGTGGGCCAAGGGGAAGTAAACGATGAACATCCATGCCGCGACGAAGAGGATGATCGCGGAGAATTTCATGCGCTCGGCGATGGCACCGATGATCAAGGCCGGGGTGATGATGGCAAACATCATCTGATACATGGAGAAGACGTTATGGGAAACCCAGTAGGAGTAATTCGTGTTCGGTGCAGAATCCACGCCCTCAAGGAAGGCGAATTTGAAATTACCAACGATGCCTTTGATCCAGTCATCGCCATCAGCAAAGACCATACTGTAGCCGCAGACGACCCAGAGGATGGTGACGAGTCCCGCGATGCCAAAGCATTGTGCAATGACGGAGAGGACGTTTTTCTTGCGAACGAGGCCACCGTAGAACAGCGCCAGACCTGGGAGTGTCATGAAGAGCACCAATGCAGAGGAGGTCATCATCCAGGCATTGTGACCGGGGCCGGCGACTCCGAGAGTAGGAGCGGTGAAGCCTTTGGGAAGAGCGCCGTCCTTGTCTTTATATGCAGCAAAGGCAGCGCTGGGATCCGTGTTCTGGAAATAGGCGGCGATGGACTGAACAATCTCCGAATCCTTCGGCGTGATTGCTGCTGCAGGAGCAGTTGCCGCTGCCGCTGGTGCGGGAGTCGATGCAACAGGTGCAGCTGGCTCGGGGGTCGGAGTTGCCGGTGCGACTGCGGCCGGAGCGGCTGGCTCGGGAGCTGGTGCTACAGGCGCGTCCTGAGCGTGAAGTGACGTCCCCAGCCAGAGGGAGACGGCGGCGACTGCGTGGAGCAGGATATGACGGGAAGGCGGTTTGTGCATGGTCGTATTCGTGGTCGTGTTTTGGTTTGTTTTGATGCCGGAACCAGTTGAATGGCCCCGATGGGATGATAACAAAGAACCAATCAAGCAAACCCTGTGCCAACTTTTCCAGAGAAAAGATTCACGAGGCTCGAAAGCTGATAAAATCGAAGGTGCCTACGCCGTTCAGTAAATTCAACTTGAGTGGGTAGAATATGGTATTGGAGATCTTGCACAGGCACTCTCTCTGATGCAGTGAAGTCAGCCGCTCCCGATCACTCCATTATGAAATTAGCATTTTCCGCCAGTTTCGCCACGGCGCAGATGCCTGTTATTCCCGCGACACCCGTTGAAGAGACAAAGCCGCCAGTGTTTGCCGACTTCAAGCCGGGTGATCCGACTCAAATCATTGAGCACAAGGAGCCACTCAGTGCCGACGGTTTGCGCACCGACATTCTCGCCAGCGGATTCCGCGCGGCCAATGGAATCGCTTTTCGCGCTGTGAAATGAACAACCGATACTCGTATGCTATCGCTTGAGCTTTGAGTCCAGCACGAATCGTAGCAGTCCCTGCACGGTGCAATGCGATTCCACGGGATGACGCAGGGGAAGCTTGGCGTGAATGCGATAGACGTTTCGACGTCCCTGACGTTCGCGTTCCAGCAAACCGCCGACTTCCAGTTCGGCAATGATCTTCTGCACCGCGCGTTCGGTGATGCCTACCGCTACGGCCACGTCGCGAAGCCGAATTTCCGGATCCTGAAACAGGCAGATGAGCACATGCGCGTGGTTCGTCAGAAACGTCCATGACGCAGAATCAGGGTGAGGGTGTGACGATTTTTTCATATTTTCAATTGACCTGTTAAAAACGCAGTGTAATACACGAATTGCATTTCGTGTATTGTGATACACGATAATAAACACCCTAATTCAACATCTTTCAATCCCGGACTTCATCCTTGATTAAATGGACCTGATTCAATCCCTGACCTCCAGCCTACTGTCACCCATGGTGCTGGCTTTTGCCCTCGGCATTATCGCCACGCTCGTAAAAAGCGACCTGAAATTTCCCGATGAGCTTTACGTCGCATTGACGATTTACCTGCTTTTTGCGATTGGCCTGAAAGGGGGAATGAAACTGGAGGGGATGAGCCTGGCGGTTGTCGGTCTGCCGCTGGCCGCCGCGCTCACGCTCAGTGTGGCCATTCCCATCTGGAGTTTTTTCATTCTTCGTGGCGCGGTCAAGCTGGACACGGTTAACGCCGCTGCCATCGCCGCGCATTATGGCTCGGTTTCCGCAGTCACTTTTAGCGCCGTGCTGGCATTTTTGGAGAACAGCAAGGTTGCCGTGGAAGGTTTCGCTCCTGCATTGCTGGCTGTGATGGAAGCGCCCGCGATCATCATCGCGGTCTTCCTGGCGATGAGAAACACTGGCTCAGGCAGCGCGACACAACCCGGCGAGTTCAAGCGCTTGATGCACGATCTCCTCACGGGGAAGGGTATCATGTTGCTGCTCGGCGGATTGGTGATCGGATTCCTCTCCGGGCACAAAGGCTATGAGCAAGTCGCCCCGTTCTTCGACGCCCCGTTCAAAGGCGTGCTTGCACTGTTCCTGCTCGAAGTAGGTCTCGTCACTGGAAGACGGCTGCGCGATATGAAGACCGCTGGCTGGCGACTAGTGGCCTTCGCCATCGTCATGCCAGTCATCCACGGTTTCATCGGCGCGCTGCTCGGAAAACTGAGTGGACTCGGCGTCGGAGGTTGCACAGTTCTCGCCACGCTCGCAGCGAGCGCATCTTACATCGCCGCGCCCGCCGCCGTGCGCATTGCCTTGCCACAGGCCAGTCCGGCACTTTACTTGACCTCGTCCCTCGCCCTGACATTCCCTTTCAACGTCACGATCGGTATTCCGCTCTACTACACATTCGCCAAACTCCTGCTGAACAATTGACATGAACACGACCAATCTGATTCTCATTACCATCATCGCTGAGGACGAACTTGAATCGCGCCTGGTGGCGGACTTGAAAAAATTCGGTGCGCGCGGACACACGGTCTGCCGGGTGCGAGGTGAAGGCGATCACGGCGAACGCGCCAGTGAATGGGAAGGCGAGAACATCAAGCTGGAGGTCATCGTGGATGCCGACAGCGCCGATGCGATTTGCGAACACGTCGCTCAGAATTACTTCCCGAAATACGCCACGATTCTTTATCTCACGCCCGTGCAGGTCATGCGCGGGGCGAAGTTCATCCGAACCCAAAATGTAAAATAAACTGCAAAACTCGTAGTCTGATGAATCGCGTCATTATTCAAGGTTTTGTCCCGCGTCTTCCAACCATCGGAATCATCGGCGGCGGGCAGCTCGCACTCATGCTCGCGCGCGCCGCATCGCAGCTCGGACTGCGCGCGCGGGTGCTTGATTCATCGCCTCTGTGTCCCGCGCAGCGCGAGGTCGCAGATTTTTGCGAAGGCAGTCATCAATCACAAGACGCGCTCAATAGGCTGGCGACAGACTCCGATGTCATCACTTTGGAGAACGAATTTGTGGATGCAACCATGCTTGCTGCTTTGGAGGCACAAGGCCACGAGGTATGGCCGTCATCGCGCACGATGTCACTGGTGCAGGACAAGTTCGTGCAGAAGCAGACCTTGCAAAGCGCTGGTGTTCCTGTTGTGGGCTTTGAACTCGTGACTCCTGACTGTGCTATTGATGATGTCAGGCGATTGATGGGTTCTCCATTTGTGCTCAAGCGCAGATGCCTAGGTTACGACGGCACGGGGAACTTCACCGTGCATCAGGAAACTGATTGGCCCGCCGCTGTCAGGAAGCTCGGAGGTCATGAGGCTGGCCTGTATGCCGAGCGTTGGTGTCCGTTCGAGCGGGAACTAGCCGTCATTGTCACGCGCAGTAAAAACGGTGAACACGTCGTCTATCCTGTGGTCGAGACCCGGCAGAGAAATCATGTATGCGAACAAGTCATCGCCCCTGCAGCTGTGCCGAAGGAGATTCAGGAGCGCGTGACGCAACTGGCGTTGCAGGCCATCAAAGCAGTGGATGGAGTGGGCAGCTTCGGTGTCGAGTTCTTCCTGCTCAGCGATGGCAACTTGCTCGTGAACGAGATCGCGCCGCGCGTGCATAATTCCGGTCACTACACGATTGAAGCCTGCGAGTGCTCTCAATTTGAAAATCACATCCGCGCGGTTTGCGGTTTGCCGCTTGGTAGTGCAAAACTGCGTGCTCCTGCGGCCATGGTGAATCTGCTGGCGAGTGAAAATGCCAGCGGTGCGCCTCGCGGCATCGCCGATGCGCTGGCGATTCCTGGTGCAAGCCTGCATCTCTACGGCAAACTCCATGCCGCGCCCGGACGCAAGATGGGGCACATCACTGCGCTGGGAAAAACCACTGACGATGCACTTGCAGTTGCGCAACGAGCGGCAAGCCACATACATTTTGATCAACCAATTCTGTCATGAACGAATCATCACAACCCCTCGTCGGCATCATCATGGGCAGCGACTCCGACTGGCCCACCATGCGAGCCGCCGCTGAAGCCTGCCGTGAATTCGGTGTCGCTTATGAAGCGCGAGTCGTCTCCGCGCATCGCACGCCGGATGACATGGCAGAATATGCGCGCACCGCCATCGCGCGCGGACTGCGCGTCATCATTGCCGGCGCCGGTGGCGCAGCGCATCTTCCGGGAATGGTGGCCAGCCATACCGTGCTGCCCGTCATCGGTGTGCCAGTGGAGTCGAAGGCGCTCAAGGGCATGGACTCATTGCT
>JAYVQB010000191.1:0-8087 GCA_043757085.1 Verrucomicrobiota bacterium | reverse complement strand
ACTTCCCGTCAACCGAGTATCTCGACGTCTCGTCGTTTGATTTCATCACCTTCAATGTTTATCTCCACGAACCCGGTGCCTTCAGGCGCTATGTGAACCATCTCCAGATTATTGCAGGCGACAAGCCACTGCTGCTTGGAGAACTTGGCATGGACACCATTCGGCATAGTGAGGAAGAACAGGCGGTATTCCTCGCTGGACACCTGAGGGAAGCGACACTGCTGGGGGTGGCGGGTAATTTTGTATTCTCCTGGACCGATGAATGGCACACGGGTGGCTGCAAGATTGAAGACTGGGCTTTTGGGATCACTCGCGAGGATCGTTCGCCAAAGCCCGCCTTGGATGCAGTGGAAGGAGTGTTTCGCAAGCAACCTTCAGCCTTGCTTCACGCCACGCCACGCGTCTCGGTGGTGGTCTGCTCATATAACGGTGGAGCCACCCTTGAGCAATGTCTTGGCTCCCTCGTGGTTCTCGACTACCCGGATTTTGAAGTCATCCTAGTGGACGACGGTTCGACCGACAACACCCGCGACATCGCCGCCAAATTTCCCACTGTGCAGGTGATTCATCAGAAGAATCTAGGGTTGAGCGCGGCACGCAACACCGGACTGCAGGCGGCCTCCGGCACCATCATTGCCTACACAGACTCAGATTGTTATGTGGATGTAAACTGGCTGACGCATCTCGTCCACCAACTGGTATCGTGTGACGCCGTGGCCGTTGGCGGTCCAAACCTGACCCCCGAAGACGGCTGGGTCGCCGCCTGTGTTGCTGCCTCGCCCGGCCAGCCGACGCACGTGCTTGAAAGTGATTTCGTGGCCGAGCACATTCCCGGCTGCAACATGGCCTACAGGCGCGAGGCTCTGGAGGCGATCAATGGATTTAATCCCCGTTACCGGAAAGCAGGCGACGATGTCGATGTCTGCTGGCGTCTGCAGCAGGATGAAAAATGGATCGCCTTTGCCCCGGGTGCCTTTGTCTGGCATCATCGTAGAAACAGTCCGGGAGCCTATTTCAAACAGCAAGCCGGTTATGGGGAGGCCGAGGGCTTGCTGTGGTTTGATCATCCCGACCGTTTCAACGGGCGTGGAGAGAGCATGTGGCGCGGTCGCATGTATGGAGCCGCTTCCGAGGGGCTTCGGTTTGGCCAGCCGGTCATCTATCATGGCTTGTGGGGCACCGGACTTTTTCAAACCATCTATCAGCCGGCAGCTTCTCACTGGATACTGCTGCCAGCATCGCTGGAGTGGCATCTGGCCGCTCTTGCCTTCGGCACTTTGACCTTGGTATGGCCCCCGGCGTGGATCATTTCCGCTGTGATGCTGATGTTGTCAGTTGTCATTGCGGGGCTGCGCGCCGCGAAGGCACCGCTTGAACCGAGGTATCGCGGTCTCAAGTCGTGGCTCCTCATCGCGGCCTTGTGTTATGTTCAGCCTCTCGTTCGATCATGGCGGCGCTATCAGGCGCGGCTGATGCCGGATGACGGCACGGGTCTGGTGCCGCGCAAGGGTATGACTTCCAGAAAGCTGCCACCCGGACCTCGATGGCTGCGAGCGCAAACTGTCAGCTACTGGGATGTTGCAGGGCATGAGCGGACCGATCTGCTTCGTGGTCTGACCAAACGCCTGTGCGAATACCAGTGGCGCGGCCGGATTGATCCCGGCTGGGACAATTGGGACGTTGAAGTTTATTGCAGTGTGAGTTCTGTCCTGCGGATTCATACCACGCAGGAGGATCACGGTCAGGGACGGCGGCTTATCAGTGTGAAATATCGCATGAAATCGAGTGCTTATGCCATCCTCTGCGCTGTTTTGGGATTGTTCTTTACTGGACTCGCTGCGACCCTGCACAGTTTGAGCGCGGTCATCGTTGCCGGTGTCATTTTTTTAATCTCGTTCATCAACTCCTGGCGGGGCAGCGCCATTGCATCGCGCGTTGCTGAGGCTGTTGACAACGAGGCCCGCGATCTCGGCCTGTCGCGGATCGATCTTCCTCAAAGCTGAATCTTTCACAGCCCTGCGGGGATCCCGCCAGGCGTGCTGCGTATTCGGCGTGTGATGACAAATAAAATCACTGGCAGCACAAAAGCCGGCAGCGAGCGGTAAGCACTTATCCATTGATGCTCGCTTCCCATATAGCCCAGTGTTACATAGAGCGTCATAACCAAGGGTGATAGGAACAGGACCAGTCGGGCCGGCCCCCGGTGCGGGGCGAGGGCGCCCAAGGCCACGACCCAATTGACATACCAAGGCCAGATTTCGGTGACAATGGTGTAATAAGCCGCAATGAGCGCTGCGGATGAACAAAGAATATATTCCAGGAATGAATCCGTGCGCCATGCACACCAGAGTCCGAACAGGGCCAGCCAAAGCCAGGTCGCCACGCGGATCCAGAAATTTGCGATCTGCACCGTGGGCCAGTCCATTGCCATGGATTCGTATTTCTGCACGACCGGGTCAGTTGTGCTGGGGGCGGGCCGCGTCGTCTCGGTGAATGTCGTGGTGTCAATGAAGCCGAACTGCTTTGCTTCAGGTTCATATACTCGTGCCCATTTGTTTTCCTGAGGGGCGACTACTATAAGTTTTACCCCAGGTTCGATCCGGGCCGCAATGATACTGCCTACGTCTGCGCTGGTGAGCAACGGCGCGCTCTTATCGGAAGTGAGCCACCAACCTTGAAAATATATCGAAGTTTCAACGGAAGAAGAGTCTTCACCGAGTGCCAGACGGACGCCCTTAAAGATTAGCTCATGAAAATTGTTCCGGTAAAAATCCGGTGCCAGCGCGGCCTGACCTGCCGGAACGTCCGAGCCTGAACGCGCAAATATCATGGCCGACGCGGCAATTGCCATCGAGACCAATCCGCCTCTGACGAGAAAGGAAATTCTTCCCCTCAGATTTCTTGTTTCACGCAGCACCAAGACAATGTAGAGCGGGATTAGCATCCCAGTGAGGAATTTGACCAGACTCGAAAGCGTGAGCGCAATGACAGCCAATGCCTTCGCATTCTGAGTGTGCAGCCAGAATCCCAGCAGCACGAGCGCGAGCATCGTGCAGTCGTTGTGTCCGCTCAACCCCGTCTCAACCACCAGCAGTGGGTTCCACAAAAAGAAGACCAGTCCCTGGGCTGTCCGTTCGGGGAATTTGGCCCGCAGGATCAACCAGATAAAAATCGCACAAAGCAGGGCGGAGAGGATCGCGCACCCGCGAAAAAGCAGGACCATGAGCCCTACATGCTCGCCCCCAACGCATGTTATCCCCGCAGAAATCAGCGTCCATAACGGCCCATACCATGATGGAATGTATTGCTGGCCGAAGAGTTGCATGAACGGATCTCCCGCAGCAATGGGCGGGCTTGCCGTATAGGGATTGGCGTGATGGATGGAAAGCACCCGCCCGTAAATTGCGTAGGCAAAGACATCCGTGGAGAGCAAGACGGGAGCAAGGGTCTGCATGATGAGAAACAGCGCTCCTGCGGAAAAGATCAGAGTCTGAACCCGCACGGACGTGATTCCCGCAGCGCGGCGCAGCATCCAGAAATAGACTGCAAACAATGCGCCGCATATTCCAATGAACCACGCCGAACTCGCCGCGAGTGAGCCGGTTTCTTGAATGGCCGAGAGCAACGGACGCGTGAGGATCGCGTGACGACCGAAGATTTCGCCGGAAAAACTTGGTTCGGCTAGAGTCAACCCCGGAACGACGCGCATCAGGAGCAAATAAAGCCCAAAGCTCAAAGCCGCCGAGATCAGGACCAGCACAATGTCGTGTCGGTTCAGGCGGACCGACAAACTCGGTTTTGGGAAATCCATTTCGAAAAATTATAGATCGAGGGCGGCTGCTCTGCCAGCAAAGAAAGACAGGCGGGACATATTTCGCCCAGCTTGCCAAGGAGGTGATGCCAGCCTAGCATGACAGCATGAAGCTCCGCATCACCATCTCGCTGCGCGTCGTAACCATACTGCTAAAACGAGACATTGCTGGTGCTGGAGAAGCCGACCACTCCTTGAATCGCGTCTAGTTGACGAACCCCGGTTCTTTAGCTAATATAGCCCCGTTGTTTACAACACTGGCTGAACCCGGATTCGGATCAGTCATGTAAAAGTCATTCCATTGCATCCATCCGATGAACGTCATGCAACATAAACACTCTGCCCGCAGTGCCGGTTTCACGTTGATTGAACTTTTAATCGTCATCAGCATCGTGGCTCTGCTGGCGACCATCTCCGTTGTTGCGATGAACGGAGTAATGCGACGGGTTCAAGTCACTCAGGCCAGCGCCACAGTGCAAACGCTTCTCTCGGCCGTAAAAGCCTATCAGCTCGAATACAACCGCTTTCCCAATGTCCTTTCCAATCCGGATACTGGAACCATTGAGGACTCCATCGTCTATACAGAACCCAACAACGAAATGATTGCCACCTTGATGGGTAAAAATCTGACTTACAACCCCCGGGAAATCCGGTTTCTTGATCCGCCGCTGGCAAAAAATGAAGCCAACGGCCTAGTAATTTACGACGATACATATGGCTTGGTTGACCCTTGGAGTGACCCCGGTTCAAAACAATGGCAGGGTTATTACATTATTATGGACTACGCCGGGCGTGGCTACCTCGACAATCCTGTAAAACGTCCGGGGTCTGACGTGGTCTTTAGTTCATCTTATCTCAACAATCAGCCAGACAAACTCAACACGGACGCGCTGGTTTACAGTGATGGCGATTGGAGTGCATCATCCACCGTGCGTAAACCAGTTACTTCTTGGTGAATTGTGATCGGCCTGCTTCGAACCGCCCGCCAAACCCTCAGGCAGATTGAGAGAACATTTCCATGGCGCCTACTGGCCGGGCAGATTGTAAATCCTGCGAGGCATTGTGGTGTGGAGGATGTGTCCGGAATCATTATCGGCGCAATGGCCGACGAAGCGTTTACGCAGTCAGATCGGCAGTTGAAATCTTGAATTCAGTGCATCCCCAGAAAAGAGAACGGTGGGTTTCACTTGCAAAAAGGGGGCAGCCATTTTCACGGTCTTGTTTCAACTCCCCTCCTGTAAAGAGATTACAAATTGGCAAAATAAGTATCCTCAGGCGCATACGGCGGCGCGCAGCAGCAGAGGAAGCGCAGCGTCTCGCGGGCCGTGATGGTGTGCCACGCTCCGGCGGGAATCAGGATGGCATCACCGGGACGCACGACGCGCGATTCGCCATCGATCTCCATTTCTCCGGAGCCTTCGAGGATGAAATAAAACTCCTCCGAGAGCCGGTGATAATGCCGCTGAGTGGCGCAGCCCGCCGGCACGCTGGCCTCCGCGAGTGACTGATTCGCGACCGGGGCATTCGCGCGGTCGAGGATGCTGCGGATGGTCGAGCCATCCTTGGTGGTGAAGGGCGATTGATCGGCGATGTTTAGGACGGTCATGGGGCGAATGAGCAAATCGGAAGTTGGAGCTCTGCACCGGCGGTCGTTCGGCGGGTCTCAGACCCGCCTGACGCTGACGGGACTGGAGTCCCATCTTCCGTTTACTTCTTCGCCTTCTTCTTGCCGGCCTTGAGGTCGTGATACATCTCGAAGGCCTTCTTCGCGCTTAGGCCGCCGTGGACGACGCCTTGGACGGCTTGCATCATGGCGACGGGGGCGTCGGACTGGAAGATGTTGCGGCCCATATCGACGCCGCTGGCTCCTTGTGCGATGGCATTGGCGCACATCTTGAGGGCGTCGAGTTCCGGGAGTTTTTTACCACCAGCAATGACAATGGGCACGGGGCAGCAACTGGTAACGGTGTCGAATTCGGTGTCGGTGTAGTAACACTTCACGACGTTCGCGCCGAGTTCCGCCATGATGCGGGTGGCTAGGCGGAAATACTGCGGCGTGCGGGCCATGGCGCGACCAACGGCGGTGACGCCCATGACGGCGATGCCGTAGCGACTGGCGGCGTCCACGAGGTCAGTCATGTTCTTGAGCGACTGGCGTTCGTAAGCACTGCCGATGAAGACTTGCACGGCGAGCACGGAGGCATTGAGACGGATGGCTTCTTCGATGGTTAGAGCGGTGCTTTCGTTGGAAAGAGGCTCGAAACCGGGGCGCGAGAGCTTGATCTTTTTGCCGTCGATATCCCCTTCCCATTCTTCCATGGGGCTGATCATCGAGGTGCCGCCGGAGGCGCGAAGGGCGATGCCTTTGTTGGTGGAAGCGGGAATGACGGAACGCTGGATGCCGCGCGTGAGCATGAGGCAATCCGCATACGGCGCGAGCGGGAGGATGGTCTGATCCACGCGTTCAAGGCCGGAGGTGGGGCCTTGGAAATAACCATGGTCAAAGGCGAGCATGACGGTGCGGCCATCGGCGGGGTTGAACACGCGGCTGAGGCGATTCTTCAGACCCCAGTCATACTGGTGGCAACCTTTGAGGAAGAAGCCGGGGGCTTCTTGGGGAACGTGGGTGAAGAATTCTTTTTCTTTCTTGTCAGCAGCGCTGGTTTGGATGTCGGCCATGATGGTGTGGGTTAAGCGTGATGGGTTATGAGTTATGAATATAGTCCTTCATGGACTTGATGATGATGGTGACTGACATCGCTCCCGCATCAGGGAATCCGATGCAGGCTTCGCCGAGGGTCTTGGCGCGACCGAATTTGGCGACCATGCTTTTGCTGGCTTCCAAACCTGCGTCAGCGGCAGCGGAAACGGCAGTGATGGCATCGGAGAGCGGTTGCACTGAAACTTCTTTCGCTTTGATCGCGGCGGGTTCCATGGCATCGACCACGGTCTTGTCTCCGACGGCTGCGCCACCGCGCTGCTTCACGCCATTGACACCGGCTTGTAGAAAATCAGCGAGTCCGGCGGCGTCGAAAGTTTCCTTGCCGGCGAGGGCTTTGCCGCCATTGCGGAAGAAGGTGCCGAAGATCGCGCCGGAGGCACCGCCCATGGAACTCATCATGGCCATGCCGACAGTAGAGAATGCTTTCTCAACGGATTCGACGGGCGCGGCGTTGAGTTTTTCTTTGGCTGCAGTCATGCCACGCTGCATTCCGATTCCGTGATCGCCATCGCCGAGGTTCCGGTCGGCCAGTGAAAGCTCGGGTTCGGCGGCGATAATGTTGTCACACGCGAGCAGGAGCATCGCTTTGACTTCGTCTGTGGTCAGGCTGGATTTTGGCATGATAAAGCGTGTATAATATTGGGCGACCCAAAATCAAGAACATGAGCGCATGACTCATGCCGATGTTATCAGACAGCTGAGGGCTTAAGCCTTCGCGCTAACATCGAGCACCTGGCGATCACCGTAGTAACCGCAGCTTGGGCAAGCGACGTGGCCGGGCTTGGCGGCACCGCAGGAACCACAGGTGCTGAGCAAGGGCGCTTTCCAGCGTTTGGAAGCTCGGCGGATTTTCTGTCTGCTCTTGGATTGTCTGCGTTTCGGGGTGGCCATGTCAGTTGCGTTTGAGGTTGTTCAGTTGGTCGAGTGCTCCCCAAACATTCTTGTCGGCCTCCTCGTGCAGCTCGGCGTCGGAATCTTCCGGCGTGGGATCGAATCTGCCTTCGGCGGGACAATTGCGCGGCGTCACGTTGCCCGTTTCACAGCGCGGATGGATCGGAAGGGTAAGCAGGATGTCTTCCCTGAGACTGGTTGTCAAGTCAATCGGCTGTTCATTTTCCATGGACACATCCGTAGCGTAACCGGGCTGTTCCAGCCGCCAGAGGAAGCGCTCGGCGCAACGACCGCACTCCAGCTCGAATGTAACCTCGACGCTTCCGGTGACCATGACGTCATCCTCGTCGCGCGTCACATCCAGATTGTAAGTCAGGGACGAGACGGCTTTGATGGCGTCCTGCTCGGGCAGCTCAAAGATGCTGGCGGGCAGTTCGCCCTCCAGATGCAAGCCCTCGGAGGGCAGTCCTCTCGGATCAATTTTCAAGCTCATAACAATTTTCCTCTCTTCAATTTCATACGCCCTCACCGCGAATGGCGACGGCCTCGCTTTGACTGTGCGCCTTCAAGTTTTGCGCTTAATGCCAGCGCGACATTTGCCGGAACGAATAACGAAACATCCCCGCCGAGCCGCCCGATCTCCTTCACGATGCGCGAGCTGAT
>JAYVQB010000190.1:0-8100 GCA_043757085.1 Verrucomicrobiota bacterium | reverse complement strand
CGTATCCGTTTGAGCTTCCGTCGCGGGTCAAAGACGATACACGAACGATTGAGCTATGAACTATCTCGTGGACACCAAACTCTGAGTGAACTCGCCAAGCCCTTGCCTGCTGGCGACGTGCTGACGTGGTTCCGCTCGCATCAATCTCAGCTTTACGTGAGCAGCATCACCATCGGAGAAATCCGAAAGGGTTTGGCTCAAGGAACAAGTGAAGCACGCAGATCCGACAGAAAGGACGCTGGCCCGCAGGTGATGAACTCGGGATAAAAAACACCCACATCCTTCAAGTGTTCGTCATAGGTCACGAGATGGGATGCGGCGCCATTCAAGACCACGAGCAGAAACGCCACGTCATCCATGTCCACGGGATAGTGCTGAAAGTGGAAAAAGCGAATAGGCACTTCCTCACCGTATTGCAGTATATCGGCCACGAACTGCTCCACCCTGAGTGGATCAATGCCCTTCTCCAGCAGTTTCGCCGCATATTCGATCAACACATCCTCACTAACCAGCCATCCATCGCGTGACGATCTCATCGTTCGGGCTTTGCGGATGCACGGACCGCTTCGCAGCTAGCACCACATTGGTATCCAGAACAGCGCGGAGCATGGGCAGCGATTACAAGGATTCGGTGATCTCTGCGAAGTTCTTCTCAAAAACCTTCATGCCCTCAGCCCTATCCACGCCGTCCGCCATTCGTTTCTCAGCCAGTGTCCGCGCACGTTTCACCAGCGCGATGGCCTCCGGGCTGTAGCGTTGTTGGCGACGCTCATTCATGGCCACCTCCATCTTGATGAAGCGCAGCAACCGCTCAGGCAATCCAGGCACCGCTCGCGCCTTCTCGGAGAGATCGCCGGGCAGTTCGATGAGGGTGGAGAGTGTAGCACTCATGACTTTGGTTTGGGGAGATTACGACAAGGCTTCTTTATCGCAAGATGATCATTTCGCTCGCCGCAACGCATCCAGTTCGCCTACGGGATCGTGTTCTCCCACTCACCGAGCGAAGCAGAGCAACAGGCGGCCTCCGACTTCTTTGCGAAATTTCCAAACAACAACGACACCTCGGCCACCGCGTGGACTTCCTTCTGCTGCGCGATCTTTGCCAGCGCCGAGTTCCGCTTTCTCAACTAGACATGACCTCATGGATGATGACGCCGAGGATTGGTTCGTGGCGGTTTTCGCGCTCCGCAGACTTGAGCATGGGGCGCTTTGAGGTCAAAAACATTCCGCTGGGTGCAGTCGATGCTTTCAGGTCGTTGGTAGCTCTCGGCAAGAATCAGCCTGTCACGCGAATGAGGTTGTCGATGAATGTGGCGAACCCGATCAACTCCTCCTTCGAGAACTCGGGAAAGCTGTAGGCGGCTGGGCATTCCACTTCGCCCTTCCCGTTCAGCCACGGATATTCGGGATTGAGGCGATCACTGGCACTGACTGGCACGAGATTCTGAATCTTCTCGGCCCACGGGATGACCTTCTTCTCGATGTAGGTCTTGAACTGCTTGGGGTTGTCCGCCCACTTTAACCGCGCTCGAATATCGGGTCGCCCAGGCAGTATCCGAAGGAACGGCACCAAGGCATAGTGCGACCGCTCATCCAGGGCGTTGCTGCCGACCAAGAGAAGGCTCTTTGCCAGCTTTTCAGTCGCCATTTGCAGGTAGTGCAGACGATGACACAACGGAATGTCCGCCAGAGTTTTGTCAGCCTGACCGGTGAGATGGCGGAAGACGGCGTAGTCGCTCAACGCCTGCTGGCGAAACGCCTCCCGCCAGGTCATTCGGCATCCTCCACCTTGAGCAATTCAGCCTCGGCCCAAGTTCCCCAGCCCTTGGGCAGCTTGAGCTTGAAGTCTTCACCGTCACGGATGATCGCCACGCCGGACAATGCAGGCATGTTGTGCTGCGGCGATGCAGGAAAGTAAAAGGGCTGCACCGCGTCGTCGAGTGAGGGCTGCATGTCTTTGGCGACTTCAACGAGGCGCACCTCGTTCTCCGCAGGGAACCAGTAGAACTTGATGATGTTCGGGTCCGCGCGATGGGCTTCCTCAGCCAGCAACAAGGCTTGATCACGAATTGTGGCGTTAAGAGTGGAGACAGGCATGACTTGGATCAGTTTGAACTCGGCAAGGTATACGTTTCTCGAAGGAAGGCAATTCCGAATCTGTGGACCAGTCTAGCTCTTCACTTCTGCCTGTAATGGAGTTGCCACGAGTTCTGCCTCCGTGCCGTGTAAATGCAATTTGATCTTGATGCTGTCGGTGACTTCCTCAAACGGCTGACCTTCCAGTGCGCATCGTGGAATCCTACGCCCGTAAATACACCCATAAACACCCAAATGTCCAGCCTGTGCCTACTTCATCACGCTCGGAGCCTTGAGCGCCGAAGTTGCTCTCCACCGCCACTCAATGCACTATGTGGGACACTTGATTGCGACCGAGGTGGAAAATAGGAAAAAATCATCCCATATCATTAATTATTAGTGTTCATTCGTGTCCATCCGTGGTTCTCATTCCCGGATTTAGGATTACAGGACACTGAATAGCGCGATGTGGACGTAGTCACTTAGTCCGCTATCAGAAAAATCCAACTGCAAAGGTTACCCATTCCATGACGATGAACGAAAATAAACTCTCGCAGGAGGCTGTGGAAGCTGCGATCCGCTCGGTTCCTCATTGGTATCATCAAATTGAAGTGGCGCCTGGTATCTTCACGCCGGGCATCAATAATACCGGGGACTACTTCCGCCGTTTCAGTTTTCCTGAAGATTGCACTGGACTCCGCGTCCTAGATATTGGCACACGCGATGGTTATTTCGCCTTTGAGATGGAACGGCGTGGGGCGGAAGTTCTGGCGGTGGATTATTTTTCCGCAGACAAGACTGGATTTTCTGTGGCGGCGAATCTTCTCGGCTCCAAGGTCACTTATTTGCAGGCCAACATCTATGATCTGTCACCAGCAAAGCATGGAAAATTCGACATCGTGTTGATGCTGGGCCTGCTCTACCACTTGCCGGATCCGATGCTGGCATTGAGCTTGTGCAGGAAGCTGAGCAAGCACCAGCTCTATCTGGAAACACAGACGATAGATCACGCTTTTCTGCAACCCGATGGAACTTTTGTCAATCTGGCTGACATCAATCCCAGCCTCGCAACTTGCCCCATCATGCAGTTTTACCCCAAGAACTCGCTCAATGGTGACCACACCAATTATTGGGCGCCCAATGAAATCTGCATGACGCGAATGCTTGAGGAAAATCTCTTTGAGGTTGTCCACAAGGAAACCTTTGGGCCGCGTGCCATTTTTGAATGTCGCGTCATACTGGACAGCCAGCTGAATCATTACAACAACCAATCACGCGGCATTGTCTGAAAATGCGTTGCGCGATCGCATGGTATCCCAACTAAAATCCAACCGCTCTCGCCTCCACAGCTTGACAGCGCTTGGAAAATGAAACATTGGCTTCGGTGTCCATAAATTTTGCAGATGAGATTCCAGCAGCCGGATCGCTGACGGTGGTCATGCCGGCTTTCAATGAAGCGGGTTGCATTGAGGCCTGCCTCTATCGTGTCCTTCGAGAATCTTCCGTGAAAGAGGTCATCGTCGTGGATGACGGCTCGGTGGACTCCACCGCTTTGATCGTAGAAAAGATCATGCAGGAACATCCGCGGGTGCGATTGGAGCGACACACAAAAAATCTAGGCAAAGGAGCCGCATTGAGAACTGGGTTCGCCCTTGCCACCGGCAGGATCGTTCTCGTGCAAGATGCAGATTTGGAATATGATCCGGCTGAGTATGAAATGGTGCTGCGCCCCCTATTACAAGGGCGCGCAGACGTTGTCTTTGGCTCGAGATTCAAGGGCGGAGGAGCGCACCGCGTTCATTACTTTTGGCATTATGTGGGCAACAAAATACTCACCTTGCTTTCCAACTGTTTCACCGGCTTGAACCTGACGGACATGGAGTGTGGCACCAAGTTGTTTCGCAAGGAAGTGCTGGCGCGTCTTGACCTCAAGGAATCCAGATTCAGCATCGAACCCGAGATGGTGGCCAAAGTGGCTGCCCTCGGGGTGAGAGTTTATGAGGTGCCAGTTTCCTATTATGGCCGCAGCTATGCCGAGGGAAAAAAGATTGACTGGATGGACGGCGTCCATGCCTTCTGGTCGATCTTGAAATATGGAGTGGGGCGCTGGTTTTAGGATGGAGTTATCGTGCGCGAATTCTCCTCCGGTCCGATGGGTTTATATTGCGTGTGTTGGCATGAAAGCTAGTTTCCGCGCGCCTTGACCACACAGACGCGCCCATCATCACTGCCCACCGGGCCAGCCCGGTTCAACCTGCGAGCTTTGCTGGTTCCGACTCTTCTGGGCTTGTTTTGTTTCCTGATTTACAACGCGAACTTTCGACAAATCGGGTCAGGTGACACTTTGCCCGCGCGCTATTTGCCGCTGATTCTCTGGCACAAGGGCACGCTCGACCTCTCCAAGGACGCGCGCTTGGTCGCGCAGGGACATTCGATGCAATCAATTCAGATTCAGACGTCTGATGTGGAAAGCAAAATCTCCTACTTCAATCCTTGGGCCTATTGGATGGTTCGCACGCGCCAGCATCAGCTGGCATCACTGTATCCTGTGGTAACGCCAGTGCTGGTGGCCCCGATTTATTTTCCTGCTGTTCTCTGGCTCAATGAACACGGGTGGGCACAGCCGGAACTTGGCCGGGTTGCAGAGTTAATGGAAAAAATTTCAGCGTCGCTGCTGGCCTCCATGGCCGCCGTGCTGATGTATCTGGTGTTGCGGCGCGACTGTGGCCGTTGGAGCCTGCCTCTGGCCTTGGTCTTCGCCCTTGGGACGAATACATGGATGACTTCAAGTCAGGCTCTGTGGCAACACGGAACGGGTGAACTGCTGATCGCTCTGGCGCTGTTGCTGGCCTTATTTGCGGCCACGCCACTGCGCACGGCACTGTTGGGCGCTGTGTGTGTTTTGATTGCGGCGAATCGCCCGCCAGACGCGCTCATTGCCGGAGCCATCGTGCTTTTTATCTTTTGGAGTCGCGGGCGCAACGCCCTGTGGCTGCTCGCCGGTGCCGCCGTGCCGCTGGCGGCTCTGCTGTATTACAACCTTCATTATATCGGCCAGATCGGTGGTGGGTATGCCCTTGGGAAAGCCCCTCACGAAGACTTCTTCCAACTGAGCTGGTCAGGGCTTCCGGGGTTACTGGTCAGCCCGGCGCGCGGGCTGCTGATTTTTTCGCCATTTCTTGTCTTTCTTCCCGTAGGTTTGATGCGGCGTTTTCGTGACCCAAACACGAGAGGGCTTGCCGTGGCGCTCAGTTTTGCGGTGATCGCGCAGTTGCTGCTGTATTCGCAAGCCGACTGGCGTGCAGGCGAGTCATGGGGCCCGCGTTGGCTTACCGATATGCTGCCGATCCTGATGTGGATGCTTGCGCCCGCCCCGCTCGTTCTGCGCCCCTTTGCTCGCAGCCTGTTCATTCTATCTGCGGCGGCTTCGGTGGTCGTGCAGGTGATAGGGGCGTTCTGGTATACGAAGACGAGCGATGAACTTATCTATGCTGGAGATGCTGCATCCAAGCGCGGCGCGTGGGATTTCCGCAATATTCCATTCATCACCGAATTACGTCATTCGCCTGCTGGGGGCGAACTGTTGATTGATGCGCGCGGTTATATCGAACGAATGGGGTCGAGTCTTCTAAATGGTTCTGGTGAGATGCCTAAGCTGGAATCAGGATCGGTGATTGAAGGCTGGGCGCTCTGCGGGGGGCGCACACCTACGCAAATACTGGCTTTGATCGACGGGGTTATCATCGGATCGACCACCGAGTTTACTCCCCGGTTGGACGTGAATGAAGCGATGCGCACGTATGCACCGTCGGGTTGGCGGCTGGTTGCCGACACGAAGGGCGTGTCGCCGGGCAAACACATTTTTCAACTCGTCGTGCGAGTCGAACCTCGCAGTGATATCCGCATCGTTCGCGAACAGAGGGTGCTGGTGATCGCGCAGAATCCAGTGCCGAAGGTCGCCACAAATTCAGAGAAGCCGGTGACAGCGTCTGACTTGAATGTTATGGCTGAACGTGCGGCATCGCTGTTGCGCGAACACCAGAGTGAGCACGGTTACTGGCTCACTACATTTACGAATAAACTTCGCTACGAAACTCCGCAGCAGGAGATGAACACCTATCTGACTTCACTTCTGGTGGACATGCTGGCACCAGTCGCTCAACAACGAGGACTCGACAAAGAAATGGAGTGCGCGAAAAAGCATCTCGCGGCCCAAATCGAGGGCAACGGCCTGGTGCGCTATCATGGACTGCCGGACGGACCCACGATCGGAACACTGGGATGTGTCATCACACCGGACGCAGACGACACCGCGCTGGCATGGAGAATCGCAAGCGGGGGAATTGCTGATCCCCGAATGAAACCCATGTTGCAAGTGCTGGCTCGTTATCGCGACTCGAGGGGTCTTTACCGAACATGGCTCGCTCCACAAAAAGAATATCAGAGCCTTGATCCCGGACGTGATCCGAATCCGACAGACATCGGTATCCAGTTGCACGTTTATTTGATGCTGCGGGAATTTGATCCGCCTGGTGCAGAACGCCTGCTTAAAGCGTTGCAGCGCTCGTATGGAGACGGAGATCTCTGGGTATATTACACGCAGGCTCCGCTCGTTCCCTACCTCCGCATGGCAGAATTGCAGCAGATGGGCTGCGATATTCCGCTTCCTGTGGAGCGGCTGGCTCTGGTAGCAGAGGGACAGAAAATCTGGAGTGAGGCGGCCCGTCTCTTCGTTGCAACATCTGTGTCGCCCCAAGATGAGAGCTTGCGTCAGGAGGCTCGTGATTTGTTGGGACAACTCAGCGGCGATGACTTTGCCCTGCTGCGACGCTCTCCGCCCATGATTTACCACAACGACAGGACCGCGAGTGTAAAACGATACTACTGGTCCGAGGATTTTGGTTATGCGCTGTGGCTCAGGCTGCACGCGAGCACGGGCGAGAAAAACAGAGCGCCGCAGAATCAATCGCCATGATTTCGCAATCAATTTTTGGACATTATGGGCGGATCATAAAACACTTTGTTTCCACCCGGGGGCTGGAGGTCTTGGCAGTGCAAGCATCTCCCATCATCGGCAGTTCACTGGGCGGTCTCTTGCTGAGCAGGGGTGACTTGCTCCGATGCGGTTTGATGCTTCTAGGCAGTCTCTTGCTCACGGCCCATGTCTTTGTCTTCAATGACTGGGCGGGGCACAGCAGCGATAGGCGCGACCCTCGTCGAGGAGCACACCTGTTTTTTTGGAAGGCAATTGGCAGGGGGCAGATTGCCCGGGTCGCGATTGCGCTGCTCATTTTATCAAGCGTCGCCTTGGCTGCCGTGAGCTGGTCGGCCTTGGTGATTGGCACTTTGATTGCGACCCTAAGTCTCCTCTATTCAAGTTCACGAGGTTTCGGCAAGAGCACTCCTGTCGCCGCTTCCTTCCATCACCTGATCGGTGGCATGTGGCACTTCTTGCTGGGCTACACGGCCTTTCACGCAATGGATCTGAATGGTGTTGTATGCAGTTTGTTTTTTGGATTGGTCTTTGCGGCAGGCCATCTCAATCAAGAGGTTCGTGATTACGAAGGCGATCGGCTCAACGGCATACGAACCAGCGCCGTCGTGTTCGGCTGTCGGCGCACCTTTCTTGCCAGCATGTGTCTCTTTACTGCGGCTTATGCGCTGGTGATCAGCCTGGCCGCGGCAGGTATTCTGCCCAAGCTGTTGCTTGGGAGCGTGATGTTGTGGTTGCTCCAAGTCGCATGGTCTTGGCAAGCACTCCAGCGCGGACTGGGAATTGAGACGGCCCTTTGGATGCAACGCCGCTATCGCCTGTTGTTTGCGGTCATTGGGCTTGCAATGCTGGTCCGATGGTGACGATGATACAAGCATCGTCGAACAGTTTGCGGGGCGGAGCCATCAAAAGCCTGTAGCGAGGGGTTGAGCTTTAGCCCGACTTCGCGAACTGGACGCGGTTTTCGACTATTTTCGCCCTTTTGACGCGCTGGAACCCTTGATTTTCCAAGGGGCGCCTCCCAAAATGGC
>JAYVQB010000189.1:0-2107 GCA_043757085.1 Verrucomicrobiota bacterium | reverse complement strand
GGACGTCTTGCGCGCCACCCGCTTGGCCGAAGCCATTCCGCTTCATGTGCAATTTTATTCGCAAGGAGCGCCCATTGTCGGCACCTCGCTGGATTACTTTTCTTTTCGCAAGTTGCATATCGCCGAAGGACGAATGCTGACCCGCCTCGGCGACTGCGTTGTTGGGGCCAAGCTCGCAAGGGCGCGCGGTTTGCATCCGGGCGGGCATTTGTTTTCATCCCCTGAACAGGTGTTTGATATTGCCGGGGCGTATCCTTTGAAGATGCGCATCACCGCTGTGCTCGAAGAATCAAACTCGGCAGACGATGACGCCGTGTTCGTGGATGTAAAAACAACGTGGCTCATCGCGGGCATCGCCCACGGACACGAAAACGCGGCAAAAATTTCTGATCAAAACAGCGTGCTGGAAAAGCGTGAAGACCATGTCGCGGTCACCAACGCCGTGCGCATGTTCACCGAGGTGACCGATGAGAATTTCTCTAGCTTCCATTTCCACGGCGATCCTGAAACTTTCCCGCTCACGGCCATCTTGGCATTGCCGGTTGATGAAAAGTCTCAGGCCATCTTGCTGGGAAGGGTTCAAAAATCCACTGATGGCGTCCAGCTTGTCCGGCCCACTGAGCAGATGGATGCGTTGCTCGCTTCTTTGTTTCAGACTCAAAGACTCGCCCTCGCGCTGCTGGTGGTTCTTGGGGTTGCGGTCTTCCTCATCGCCGCGCTGGTGTTTGCCCTCTCGTTCAAGATGCGCCGACGCGAGTTTGCCACGCTTGAAGAAATTGGCGTGGCTCGTGGCACGTTGTTGCTGGTGAAGATTTTTGAGATTGTGATCGTGGGTGCATCGGCGAGCGCCGTTGTTCTGGGACTCATCGCATTGATCAATGCTTGGGGCGTGGAGCTTTTAAGACTGGCACTGCGATGAACGAAATGAAGTGGATTGGCTGATTGATTTTTTTTTGATTTCGTGAATTTTCACAAGTGCATAAGCTAGAAATTCCCCGCAAAACTGTTTATCGACTTTCGATCTATCAGCGATGCCTTCAGCGACTGAAGGAAAATCATGTGGAGACGGTCTCTTCTGAAGCTCTCGCGAAAGCCGCCGGCGTGAAGCCCACGCAGCTCCGCAAAGACATCACCTACTTTGGCCAATTCGGCACGCGCGGCCTCGGCTATAACGTGGACGGCCTCAGCGGCGCCATCAACGAAGTGCTCGGTCGTTCGCATTTGCAGCCCGTCATTCTTATTGGCGTCGGCAATCTCGGCGCGGCGCTCTTGCGCTACGGTGGTTTCCAGAAAGAAGGCTTTGAGATCGTCGCCGCGTTCGACAACAAACCCGATCTTAGCCGCATGAAGGGACTCAAGACCCCGCTGCTCGACGCGACGAAACTCACCAGCTTCATCAGCGAGCAACACATCAAAATGGCCATCCTCACCGTCCCCGCCGCCCATGCCCAGGAGGTCGTCAATCGCATGATTGAGTCCGGGATCCAGGCCATCTTGAATTTCTCACCCGTGGTGTTGGAGGTATCCAAAAACGTGGTCGTCAACAACGTGGATCTCGCCGTGGAGTTGGAGAACCTGAGCTATTTCATCCGCTAACATTATGGAACGCCCCGCCGCCATCGCCCAGATTCGTGAAGCCGCGAAAAACATCGTGCTTCAGTTCATGAAAATTCATCCCGCGCTTTCTGCGCTTGATGATTCAGAAACACAAAGCGACTGCATCAAGTGTGTTCACGAGATGACTGTGCAACTGGAGATGATCAAAAAGAAGATCGGCAAATTGGAGCGCAGCGACGAGAGCACGCTGCTTTGATACATAGAGACATTGTCACACGCAAGATGGGACTCTTGTCCCGTCAGCGTCCTGCGGGTCTCGAGACCCGCCGACCAATGTCGAAGCTGGAAGCTCTCAACTTCCTTTGCCCAGAGCCGCGGCCTCTCGCAAGGCCCCAAGCGTCCAGATGACAGGATACATTTTCTCGTGATACCAAAGCCGCGCAAAGTAAAGGCCGATGGGCGCAGCGGAAAATTGCGTGCCGCATTGCGTATGCTCCACCAACCACGCTGCACCACGCGCAACTGCATCATACAATCGGGCGCGTTCGTC
>JAYVQB010000188.1:0-8165 GCA_043757085.1 Verrucomicrobiota bacterium | reverse complement strand
GGCTGACCTGGCATCGCACATCACCAAACATTCCCCATGCATCGTCGCCACTCAATTATGTTGCCACAGGCATTCTCGGCGGCTCGGCGGGCGTGGATGTGGGTATTGGCACAGAGAATCCTTTTGGCTATGCAGGTGCGAATGGCATCAATGGCGCGGAACTCGCCGTGCGCTGCCAGCGTTTCGGATTTCCCGGTGTGAGTTTAACTCCCTACTCGCGAAAAGGAAGCGGTGGAGTGAAGCTCTCGATCAATCCCCGCACTCCGGCTAACATTACAGCACTGGATGTGTTCCTCCTCGCCGAGATCAACCGCATGAAAGGCGGCACGGTTGTCCGCAACATGCGCGGTGACCAGCTATCCTTGTTCAACAAAGTCTATGGCAGCGATTCCCTGCGGAACGATCTGCTGCGGGGCCGCTCGCCGGCCGCTATCGCCGCCTCCTGGCGCGGGTTTGAGGACGGGTTCCGCGCAAAGCGGCAGAAGTATTTGTTGTATCCATGAGAAGATGATGGCTGGATGGACTTAACAATACGAAACATGGCTACTAAAAAAGCATCCAAGAAAAACGCAGCACCCAAGTTCGAAGCCGAAGTCATGGCTCGCGCAGCGGCAAATTACGCGGACAACAAGAAAGCGGAGGACATCGTCATCCTCGACCTGCGCGGCATCTCGACCGTGACCGACTTCATGGTGATTTGCAGTGTCGCCTCCATGCCGCAGCTTCGCGCCGTGCGCGATGAGGTGTGGGATGAGTTCTCGAAGAACCACCAGATGAAGCCCATCGCCTCCGACACCAATTTGGAAAGCCTCTGGATCATCCTGCACTACGGCCAGGTGATGGTGCACGTCTTCCTCGCCGAGCGGCGCGACTTCTACGCCCTAGAAGATCTCTGGAGCGATGCCCCGCGCGTGAAATGGGCACCACCTGCCCCACCGAAGAAAAAAATCGCAGCCAAGAAGAAAACTGCGGCCCCGAAAAAGAAAGCAACGCGAAAGGTGGCTAAGAAAAAAGCGGCCAAGGCAAAATGAAAGTCGAGTTGATCAATACCGGGACCGAACTGCTCCTCGGCGATGTGATCAACACCAACGCCGCTTGGTTGGGACAGTATCTGGCCGAGCTTGGTCTAATCGTGCAGCGCAGCGTGTGCGTGCCGGACGGCATGGCCATTCGCGAAGCGATGGATGAATCCTGCCGACGGGCCGATGTGGTGATCGTGACTGGCGGGCTGGGGCCGACATCGGATGATGTTTCGCGCGAAGCTGCGGCAGAGGTTTTTGGCCTGACGATGGAACCGGACACGAATGTCCTCCGCGAACTGGAGGAGTGGTTTGCCAAGCGCGGCAAGACGGTGAACGAACACAACAAGCGTCAGGCGATGGTTCCAAGAGGCGCGGAGGTTCTGCCCAATCCGCATGGCACCGCGCCCGGATTGTATTTTCATCCGAATCTCGGTCGGCCAAAAAATCTGCACTGCGCCGTGTTTCTACTTCCGGGTCCGCCGCGCGAGTTGAAACCGATGATGGAGAACGAAGCGGGGCCGCGATTGCGCGCCTTGCTGCCGGGCGCGGAAGATCGCATCTGCCGCTATTTCAAATTCACCGGACTGGGTGAGTCGGAGATTTCCATGATCTTGCAGGAGAAACTGGAGGCCATTGATGGAATCGAGATCGGCTACTGCATCGGCAAGGGCGATGTGGATGTGCGGCTCGCTGGTTCGGCACAAGCGATTGAACAGGCTGCGCGACTTTGTCATGAGACGCTAGCTGAGTTTTTGATATCAGATGATCGGAAGGTATTGGAAGAAGTCGTGGTGGATTTGCTCGCGAAGAAGCACGAACACGTGGCCATCGCCGAATCCTGCACCGGAGGATTCATCGCGCATCGGATCACGAATGTGAGCGGCGCATCAAATGTTTTTGCACAGGGCTTTGTCACTTATGCCAATGAGGCTAAGACACAGCACCTCGGTGTTCCGGCAGAACTCATTGCCGCACACGGTGCCGTGAGCGAGCAGGTCGCCGCTGCGATGGCGGAAGGCTGCCTGCGCGTGAGCGGCGCGGATCATGCCATCGCTGTCACCGGAATAGCGGGGCCAACGGGCGGAACGCCGGACAAACCGGTGGGCACAGTTTTTATTGCCATCGCTTCCCGGAATGTGCCCGCCGTGATGCGAAAGCGCTGGTTCCGCGGCGAACGCGAATGGTTCAAAACATTGACCAGCCAGACTGCGCTGGATTTTCTTCGCCGTCGCATGTGCGGTTTTTCGATTCCAGAGTAGATTGACTGCCAGCCTAGGAGCGACATTCTCCTGACTGCGCAAAATTGATCATGGTCATCCCACCCGCCAAGCTCGAAATGGGCATCCATCGGCACTGCATCAGCAGTCCTGTCCGGATGGCTGGATCGGCATGGAAAATAATATTCAACTTGTTCCTGATCTTTACATTGCTTTGTCCAGCTCATGCCGACGTAAAGAAGAAGACTAATGAGAAAAAGAAAACCGAACCATACGCGCCGGAAGTGCGCAACATCAGTGCCAGTTTTGCAGCTGGCCAGTCCGTTGACATCGAACTCGCCGCATCCGTGGGCACACTCAAGCAGGTGGAGTTCCTCATCCGTCAGGCACCGCAGAATGGAACTCTGTCCGCCGTGCGTCCGCATCCTCGCGACACGAACAAGAGCATCGTCACCTATACCCACCGCGACCTGAATGCACCGCTGACGGACCGCTTCACATTCGCCAGCCGTGTGGACGGCGGACCGATGTCAGCACCCGGAACGGTGACGCTGACAGGCCGGGGGTTCGAACCCAGGCTGGAAATCTTGGACGTCTCGACTGCGAATAAGGTTTTCCCCGGTGGTGAATCCTCAATCAGGTTCTCATTGAAGAACGGGGGCGATGCTCTTTTTGCCAGAGACATGAAATGGGAAGCTCCATGGCGCGGGCCGCCGCAGATTGAATTAAAAGCGGGCGAGAAGGCGGATTTCATGATCGTCTTCAAGCCTGCCCAGACTGGAATATTCCGCTCGTCCCTTGAAATTCAGCCCGGCACAGAGTCCAGCAAACTGCTGCTTTATGGCGAGTGCGTCCGTGCGATCACCGTAAGCCCCGGACGCTTAATGCTCACAGTCAATCCCCAGACCGGCGCACGGGAAGGAACTCTCAATCTAGTTAACGGAAGATCCGAAACCATGCATGTCAATGTGCGCACGCCAGATCGACTGGAAGGTGGCGGAACTTTTGATGTTTCAGGAGCCAGCAAGACAAACGTAATCTTGCGGCTGCCAATGACTGATGTGAATGCGTTCCGTGGTGACGTCATTGTTTCCACTTCGGAAGGGTCGGAAACGATCACTGCAGAAGCCGATGCGAAGGGTCAGGAATTGCGTATCGCGGCACCAGCCAATGGGAGACTGGATTTCGGCAACATCGAACAAGGCGCCACGGCCCGCGGCGAGATCCAGCTTCACAACTCGGGAGGCATGCCCGCTATTGTAGAAGCGCAGGCCTTCCCGCCGCTGATCGTCACGCCCGCACATCAAACTTTGCGAGTGGGTCCGGGCACCAGTATCACTTTTGCCGTGTCGTTCAAAGCCGTCCAGACAGGACCGTTTAAGAGCGAAGTCCGCATCGCTGGAGCCGGCTCTGTGATTCGGGTTCCGGTGGAAGTGAACGTGATCCCGTCTAAATCACCTCCAATAACCGAAACGAAGTCACCATCTACAGTCGCGAATCAATCGAAGCCACCGGACCAGACTCCTGCGAACAACGCAACACCACCGGAGGGACTCACGCCCTTGCAACAGACGGTCATGGGTTATCTCCGCTCCAGGGGCCTGCCCATGCCCATAGACAAAATCAATCCCTACCTGGAGCGCGTAAATAATGTGCGCGTGCTCGACCGATCCACTTCAAGCATTTCTATCGCTTGGAAAAAACCGGAAATCAACCCCGCCAAATGGGAGGTGGAAGCATCTGTCGTAACCTATGAGCCGGAATCCAATACATTCCTCAAGCTGTGGAAAACTTTCAAGACTTGGGAACCGATCCCGACGGATTCCGACAAGGCAGGCATCCGTCTGCACACGCTTCCGGAAGCATCGCAAATCGAGATCCGCATCATGGGAGTGGATCGGGACGGCAAGTTTTCCGAACCGAGTTTGCCCATCATGCTGGCAACCCTGTCAGCCTGGGCAATTCCCGCCTGGTTCTGGTATCTGTTGATCGTCGTCATCCTGATGACGACGATCTATTATCTCATCCGTATTCGACGCGGTGACTTTGAGAAATAGGCCTCCCGCAACTACATTCACTTTTCAGCCTTTTTCTTTTTTTCCTTCGACTCGACCGGCGCATCCTTGCGGGCCAGACTGGAATATTGTTCAGTTTGACGGGTCCACTCCGCAGCCAGCTCGCGAACTTTATCCGGCTTTTCAGTGGCAAGATTGTTGGTCTCCGAACGATCAGTGCTCATGTCATAGAGTTCCCACGGACCGTCTTTGCCTGCAGAAACAATTTTCCAATTGCCGGCCCGCAGCGCGCGATTGCCCACGTGGAACCACCAGAGCGAATCGTGCTTCACAGTGTCGTCCTTCGCGAAAAGCGGCACCATACTTTTACCGGGTGCGGGTGGCACCGGATTCCCATCCCAAGTCTCGAAAGGTTTTCCGCCAGCTACTTCCAGAATCGTTGGAACCAGATCAATGATATGCCCCGGAGTCGTTCGCAATTCACCATGCGCTGAAATTCCCTTCGGCCAGCGGACGATCAATGGTGTGGAGATGCCGCCTTCGTGCACCCAAGTTTTGTGACGGCGGAATGGCGTGTTGGCCATGCTCGACCAGCCCGGGCCGATGCTCAAAAAGGTCGCGGCGGAGCCGGGAGATGCAGACTGATCGTGACCGTCACCCCGCACCATCATCTCAGCGCTGGCGCCGTTGTCAGAGAGAAAAAACACTAGGGTGTTGTCTTCCGCGCCCATCGCCCTGATTTGGGCGAGGACGCGCCCAATCTCGCGATCCATCCGATCCACCATCGCGGCATGAACAGCCATTTTTGTCGCCTGAAATTCCCGCTGCGCCACGCTCAACGTATCCCACGGCTGCGGACGGTTCACTTCATCGGGACCAAGTTTTTTAAGTATGTCTGGAAATGCGGATGGCGGCCCGACCTCGCGCTCGACAGCTGAAAGCGAACTTCCTCCAATACCCATGCCCTTCATGCGTTGCCAGCGATCCTTGCGCATTGCATCCCAGCCTCCGAGGTATTTGTCCTTGTATCGCGCAACATCTTCCGCAGGTGCTTGCACGGGAAAATGCGGCGCGGTGAAGGCCATATATTCAAAGAATGGTTGTCCGGTGAATTTCTCTGCATGTTCCTTGAGGCACTTGATCGCATGACTGGCGATGGCCACACTCGAGTAATATCCATCCCCCGCTTGGATCGGAGGCAACTTCACGTCGTCTTCAGTGTGATCGAGCGGAGCGAAGTGACGATTATGGTCATTTAGACTGTAGGAATGATCAAAGCCATTCTTCATCGGATCGCCATCCACATGCCACTTGCCCGAATGATAAGAGCGGTAACCGAGCGGCTTGAGCATATCAGGCAGGAGCCGTGCCCACGTAGGGCGCGTGCCCTTCGCCCCCGTAGTTATGCCCGGCACCGTGTCGCGCCGAACCTGCTGCGCGTAATATCCGGTGAGAATCGCCGCGCGCGAAGGCCAGCATCGCGCCGTGTTGTAAAATTGAGTAAAGCGCAGACCATCCTTTGCGAGCGCATCCAGATTTGGGGTCGCAATCTCGCTCCCATAACAGCCTGCGTCGGAGTAGCCCATGTCATCAGCCAGAATGATGAGAATGTTTGGCTTCGCCTGATCGGATGCTCCAACCAAGGCCAAGGGAGCAAGCAGCAAGGCGATCGCGACAGAAACGGAATTTTTAATTTTCATGGCCTGGAGTTTTAACTTTGCCGGGCGGGTTATCTTTCAACAATCTCTGTTTGATAAATTTTCATGCCACGCGCCTCGTAATTACGCAGCGAAGCCGGATGATCCAGTGTGCATGTATGCACCCATACCCGCGAGGGATTCATACGCCAAGCTTCCAAAATGGCGCTGGTGAGCAAGGCACCGCCGAGGCCGCGTCCTATGAAAGTCGGCAGCAATCCAAAGTAGCTGATTTCAATCTCCAAGTTCGAAGGACACTGCAATTCATAGTATCCTGCCTCCACGCCGTCGTAGGATGCAACAAAGGTTCGCAGCAGTCCGCTCTCGACGTATTCGCGCCACTGCTCATCAGACCAGACCCGCTTGTCAGTCCATGACCAAGCCTCGCCAACGCTAAAGTAAAGCGCACGATTGATCTGCCATTGTGCCGGCACACATTCGCGAATCTCGAACTTAGGATCATTGCAACACTTTGGCTTCAACTCGCCAGCCTCGCGCATTTCGAGGTAAGTGATGATGACCCCGGGCATCGGTCAGGACTTGGGAACCTGATTCAATGTATAATACATCACATCATGGAGCAGCGGCTTTCCTTTGCGATCAAGCAAACCGGGCAAGTGCATCTCGTGAATGTGACCGGGCACAAGTTTGTCCACCACGAGTCGCACACTTAATCCATCAGGACTCACGGTGGCGCTGACGATTCTCTCCTGAGTCTGATCCACTTCCGGGCTACCATAGGCCTCGTGGTAGATGTGCGTAAATGTTTCCAGCGTATAGCTCGCGGGATTCGCGGCAGACTTGGCATCCACCGGCGCAGTGAAACGCAACACAAAACCGTCCGGCTGAATCCGCGTCGTAAGAATTTCAAAAGGCGTCACACTGGTCCAGTCCACACGTTGCAGCGCATTCTCCGCGAGGCCGCGCACGGGCCATCCGCGCTTGCTGCCGCCAACGAATATTTGTCCATTCGGCGTGAGCGTTCCGCCGATGATGCCCGTGGAGAATCCCTGCCTGAACGGATAGCACGCGCCTTGATAAACTCCGTTCACCTTCTCCATCTCTGCGCGCATGATGATGCTCAAAGTGTAATCTCCTACGAAAAACTGACTGGTAAACGGTCCGAATTTTCCATTCGATGCATCAAGCATCACCGCCGACGCGCTTTGTCCCATTTTTTTGTAAGGAAACACCACGGCGGGCGGCACCAGTTGCGGAATGCGCGCCGCATCCAGATACATGCGTCCATTAGGGCCGTCGGTTGGCTCAGCGGGGCGCGGCCCCATGTTGGGCGCGTGATCATACCACGAGTTGCCAATGGGATGTCCCATGAATCCGCCCGGCTTGAGTTGCTTCAGCGAACATGCGCCGTTCCACGGTCCTTGGCTCTCGGCATAAAAGGCATCACCTTCTGCATTAAACGCGATGCCTCCGGGACTGCGCATCCCACTGCACACCGGCTCGGAGTGACCATCAGGAAAATGTCGCATCGCCCAGCCTCGGAACAGCCGATCCGATGTGACACTGCTCGTAAGTCCATGCACCGTCCAAATCACGCCGTCCTTGTCGAAGCCGGAACCGAAGTTGAACTCATGCTCGCCGCCCCAGGCCCAGGCATCGCTCACCGTCTCGTAGCGATCTGCCTTGCCATCTTTGTCCGTAGCCAGAATGCGCGTCAGCTCCGCCTGCTGCGTCGCGTAGAGCACGCCATCGCGCCACGCCAGTCCAAAGACCTCTGTCATTCCGCTGGCAAAAAGTTTCCACACCGGCTCTGGCAGAGTCTTTTCCGCGCCGGTGACAAAATAAATTTCCCCGCGCCGCGTTCCTACCACCAGCCGACCATCCGGCAGCGCCATCATGCTGCCGGCTTCCATCACCGCGCCCAACGGCATCGGGACTTCGGTGATGCGATAATATTCCGCCTCGCGCTCGTTCGGGACCATCTCCCCGAGGTTGTCCGCGCTTAGATTTTGTTTCGGCTTGGGCTTAGATTGCGCCATGGCAATCGAGCAGCCGAACGCGAGGATGGCGAGAACCAAGGTGCGATTACCAAACATATTCGATTTCCAGTTGAGCCTTTTTGTTTTCCAAGCGAATGGGCACCAGCACTTCCTGCCGCGCGCCCTCGCCGCGAGCGATGGCATTTCCACCAGCGGTGACATGTATCGTCACACCTTCCTTGCCGAAAATCCGCCACGAATTTCCACCGTTGGG
>JAYVQB010000187.1:0-2137 GCA_043757085.1 Verrucomicrobiota bacterium | reverse complement strand
ACAAAAACCAACCTAATACTATGAACCCTGAACAAAAACTGATCGCCACCGGACGAACTCTGAAAATCATCGCCTTCTTGAGCGCTTGCGTCGCATTCATGCTCATTGGCGGAGCCTTGTTTATCAAATACCGCGACTGGTCCAGCAAGGAAATAAATGCCAAGACGGTGGCCAACGAAGCCATTGCGCGTAAGAGCATCGAACAGGAAACCAGCGTGGACAAACTTCGGGGCACCGCTCTCCGTTACGTTGATGCCTATACCGCCCGCTGCGATTTAGCGGATTATACCATGTTTGAAATCAGCAATATCTGTCTCGCGGCCAGCTTGTTCCCGATTCTCATACTCATTCGCGTCGTTCAGGGCCTGAAGGATTTGAATGCTACTCCCCGCACTGATTGACCGACACGCCAATCCATGTCCACCACCAACAGCGCCTTCATTGAAGTGCGCGGCCTGCACAAATCCATCGGGCCGCAGCATATTCTGCGTGGGGTGGACATAGATGTTTACAAGGGCGAGACCCTCGTCATCATCGGGCAGAGTGGCGAAGGCAAGACCGTGCTCATGAAGCATCTCATCGGCCTGATGCATCCCGACAAGGGCAGCATCACGGTCGATGGCGAGAGCGTGGTCGGTCTGCGTGAAAGGCAGTTTTCCACTGTCCGGAAAAAATTTGGCTTCCTTTTCCAGAATGCCGCCCTTTTTGACGCCATGACCGTGGCGGACAATGTGGCGTTCCCATTGCGAGAGGCGGGCATACGTGATCGCGACGAGATCGCCCAGCGCGTCCATGACGCACTGGAGGTGGTGGACTTGGAGGAACACAAATCCAAGCTGCCGGTCAATCTCTCCGGCGGGATGCGAAAACGCGCCGGCATCGCCCGTTCCGTGGTCGCCAAGCCCCAGTGCATTCTTTACGATGAACCGACCGCCAGTCTGGATCCGATCGTATCGGACGTGATTGACCAGATGATATTGCGGATGCAAAAGCGCTACGGCATCACCTCCCTCGTCGTCACGCACGATATGAAAAGCGTCTTCAAGATCGCCAACCGCGTGGCCATGCTCAAGGGTGGAGTCATCCGTTTCTGCGGCACCCCGGACGAGCTGCGCCATTCGCCCGACCAGGACATCCAGGACTTCATCGAGGGAAGAAGCGGCGTGACATTTTGACTTTGCTCAAATCGAAAACTAGAAAAATACTTTATGGAAGATCGTGATAAAAAAACCGAGCTGCTGGTAGGGCTGTTCCTGTTCATCGGCCTGCTTCTGCTCGGCGCGCTGATACTTCAGTTCAGCAGCGTGCGCGAGCTCTTCAAGGGAACCTACACATTAACCGTTACCCTGCCCGATGGCACGGGCATGAAAGACGGCACGCCTGTGATGCTTGGGGGATCGAAGATCGGCAAGGTGACCGCCAAGCCCACACTCAATCCAGAGTTCACCGGTGTCATCATTCCGTTGGAAATCTATCAGAATGTGAAGATACCCGATGATGCCAAGTTTAGCATCGGCACTGCCGGGCTTCTCGGAGACGCCTTCATTGAGATCAAGCCCAGCGGCAAACCGGCCACCAAATACAAGGAGCCCAACAGCGTCGTTGTCGGCGATCCCTCCAGCGGCCTCGGCGCCCTGCAGGACACTGCCAACAAGGTTGGGACCAAAGTAGATGTCGCTCTGGAGGACCTCCGGGAGGCCGTGAAGGATCTGCGGATCACTTTGAAAAAAATCAACGAGGGAGCCCTTTCCGATGAAAGCACGAAGGACCTCAAGGAAACCTTCAAACACATCAACGCCTTCGTTACTCGCCTTGATGAAAAGACCTTCACCGATCAGACCAGTGCCGATCTCAAGGAGGCCATCGCCAGTTTCAAGGGAGCCGCCAAATCGCTTGATGACAGCATTAAGAAAATGGAGCCAGCTTTTGGCAAGGTGGATGGCGTGGTAGAGAAGGCGGACAAGGCCATGACCAGCGCCGAGTCGGCCATGAAGTCCATTGACAAGAGCGCGGCCACGCTCGGTGAAGCGACCAAAGATTTGCGCAGCGGCAACGGCCTGCTCCCCGCCCTGCTTCGTGATGAGCAACTCAAGAATGATCTCAAATCCCTCATATCGAACATGCGCGAGCATGGCAT
>JAYVQB010000186.1:0-8256 GCA_043757085.1 Verrucomicrobiota bacterium | reverse complement strand
TCTGCAATTTCAGGCCGTTGTTGTCGCCATGAGCATATTGATAACGGAAAATAACCTGCAATTTCTGGTCGATAAGAAAATAACTGGGCGTGAGGATTACACCCCAGACATCTCCCTGCGAACCACGTCCGGTCGCGCCTAGGAGATCGGAGTAGAATCCAACGCGACCCTTCTGGTAAGTCGTGTTGAGCGACAAAGCGTTGTCAAAACTGGCGGGGCCAAAGCTGTTGCTCGCGCTACTGCTGCCCTGATAATCAAGACGTAGCAACGCCTTGTCCACGCCAAGTGCGGCTGCGAAGTCATAACCGAGGCTCGCCTGGACTACGGCACCGGCATTGAACTTCGAAAACTCGGTCTCGTAGTCGCCGGCATAACCGGCGAGTGCATAGACCCAGTGGTTAAGCTTGCCATTGATCCAGACACCAGTGAGACCACGTGGCACGAGCGTGTTTACCAGCAGACTCTGGTTGAACTCCAGCAGCTCGCGGGTGCGGGTCGAGTATTCCTGGGTGAAGTAGCGCCCCTTCTGCTTACCGACTCCGAGATTGAAAGAATCATTCGGCGCGTAAGAGAGATTCAATTCATAGATGTCTTTGTAGAACGGATTCCAGTTCGGATTCACGTCGATCACCGCCTTAAGATTGAGCGAACCGAGAAGCTGCGCGTTGAATCCGATACGGAACACAGGCACGTCAATATCGCCCCATCGGCTCGCTGCCGGCATGTCGCCACTGTTGTAGGATCCGCGGTTCGACGTGCCGTCCGCCCACTGGGAAAAGAGTTCCCCTGTGAGTGAAAGCTCTTTAACAACCGGATTGTCCTTGTTTTTGTAGAGTGTGGCCAACCCCCATATTTTGTCATAGATGGAGGATTCCTTGAGTGAGACGGCTTCGGCGGCGTTCTTGCTGCTCGTGGTATTGGATAGTGACGCGAGGGTGTCGGCCTGCAAGAAGCCGGAAGTCGTCACGACGGTGAACAGAGCTGCAAATAGTTGCTTCTGAAAGTTGGACTGTAATTTCATTTGATTGAGGTTTTTTACTCCGTCGCTTCCAATGTTCAGGTCAGTTTCGGATGATTGATGGTCTTGTGTTTGTGCCTCCGTTCGCGCGGTCGGCAAGAGTCTTGAGTCTTAATTATGTTTTGACGAACCGGGTTTTGCAGGCTCGGCACCGGCCAGTCTCGTCTTCTCTGTGCTTTCCACCTGCGTGACGCGCCCTTCGTGAACGACGATCTGGACGGAGCCGTAACGCATGGCGTTAACCTTGCGCCGGACGATGTCCAGCCATGCTTCGTTGGCGGTTTCGATTTCTTGAGTGGCAGTCATTATTTTCGGGGAAGGCTGATTTTTACTTTGTCAAAGATGGCAAAAAAACCGTCGAGCGGATCGGCGTGTTCAACACGGCGGGGCTTGATGACACGTTTACGAATCGCTGAAGCCGGCTTGGGCATCTCCTCAAATGGAGGCCTTATCCCATCTCGCTCCATTTTGCGCAATGCCACTGAGACTACGTCATCCAGTGTGTAACGATCGAGGATGCGCGCGATGGCATTGCGCACATCGATCATCAGCATCCGCAGGCCACAGTGCTGCTCATCCGGGCAAGTGCATTTCTCGTAGTCGGTCTCGCTGGCGCAACCGATGGGCGCGAGGCGTCCGTCGATGAGACGCACCAGCTCGCCGATGGTGATTTCCTTCATCGGCTTCGCCAGCCGGAGGCCGCCATCTTTGCCCCGCTTGCTCTCGACATAACCGGCTTTGCGCAGTTCCTGGAGAATGTTCTCGATAAATTTGAAAGGCAAATTTTCACCCTCCGCCAGCTCGGAGACAGACACCACATCACGCCCCAGCCTCTCAGCCAGGCCAAGCCGGATGAGGGTGCGCAGGGCGTATTCGCCTTTCTTGGTGAGGTGCATAAAGCAAATAATGTTGCTTTAATCTACATAAGTCAAGTGTGGATTAAATTAGTGTCGGATTAAATCAGTTCCATTGCGCGCTTTTGATTTTGCCCGTTCCCTTGTGGGCGCGGGTTTACTCGGTGCGCGATATTTAGCTGGTTTTTCCATGACCAGCTCAAGCTGAGAAGGCACTCCACTGATACGGAACCTGACATGCTGCATTTGCTTCCAGGCTTTTCCCTTACCTGCTTCCTCCGCAATGACGCTGAGATTCAACCGTTGCAGGATATCCACTGTGAGTGATCGCTTGGCGTCGGGAAATACGAGCGTTGCGAGAAATTGTTGACAAGGTTTTGAATTCAACACTTCGGCAACCAGTTCCGCTTCAACACGGCTGGCAAATGAAAGAAAATAACAGGTATCATCAAGCATGACAGGCTTTCCTTGGAATGGCGGGATCACGAGGAAATTCGCGCTGCGGTGAAGCCCTGATACAGCAACTTTCCACGGCGCGAATGCGTAGTCACCAATGCCAAAAAGAGAGAATGGAGCTTTGCCACGATATATGGAACTTTTGCGCGCTTCAAACCGGTCGATGTGGCTTTGAAGATATTGCCAAGTTAGCGGTGCATTCCTTTCAATGGCCAAAGTGTCGTCGCCGACATATCTTTGGGTCACCAGAACTTTTTTGCTGGGCGTGAATCTGCCGTGGGCGAGGTCGGTGCATTTGAGTAATGGATAAAGACAGTCTTCTTCCAAATTGACGATCTCCCCCAAGCCATTTTCAAGTTTATTTTCCCCTGCACAACGAAGTTCCATCACCGCAGCGCAATCATGTTTGATGCCCGATCGCCATTGATGCTGACTGAGACCTTCCAGATGAAACAGCTTGCGATAGGCGCGGAGATCAGAGACCAGGTCTTGGAAACACGACTCCTGCCGATGTGAGGAATGCTCCAATTCCACAGGTAGGTTCGACTACATGATCCGGCACATGGCCTTGATTTGCGATGAGGCGACATACCGCTTGCGCGAGCGCGAGAGGTGTTTGAAAATCCCCAAATTCAGCGCGACTGGCGGTTTTCATTACAATTTTATCAGCCCCTTAACGGCACCGGCATTTTCAATGGCTCTACTATACTGAAGCCTCCACTGAAGAGCGTTGGAGATTGTCAGGTAGCCCGTCACAGGCGGAGTTTGCAGCACCTCATCAGCAAGTTTTTCAGCTTCAATTTCGTCCAATGGCAACATGCGTTCCTGAAAGAAGGCTAGAATATCATCGCGATTCGCCTTGTTCTTAATCAAGCGCAACAACCCGGATGTCGTCTGAAAATCGGCAGTGCGCACTTTCTCGATATATACGGTGTGCTTCAGGTCGAGTTGCGCAGTCCGCTTCACTTCGTCATCATGCTTGTCATAGACAAATACGAGCAATGAATACCCCAAGCCAAAAATCTTCTGCCTTGCGCTCCTGAAGGGACATGATGATTGAGGCTGCCGAATGCTCGTCACTTTGATATCCACGCCAAGCTCTGGAAAATCGATTCCATTGGCGGAACTGCCGCGTGCGAATGCATAAAGCTTCTCAAGTGATGATTGAAACTTGTGCTCCAAATAGGTGCCAATTGCCTTCCCGTCAGTTACTCCAAACAATGAAGGCTCCGCATGCTTTGATTCAAAGTCAGCGAAGATGCGGGCTTCTTTTTGGACCATCTTTGATGGTGAGGGCTTGCGGCATAAAATTATGTCACTGGCATCCTATACCACGATTTAAGTGAAATCGTAAATTTAGAATCGCAGAGAAGCGTGAGTTGCATGATCTGCAACTCCGATTACTTCTCGCCGCCTACCCTCGCTCAGATCAACGAAGGAAACCGCAGCTTAAACTCAGCACCCTGCCCCGGTGCGCCCTGAACCTGGACTTCCCCGCCCAACTGTCCGGCGAACACGCGCAATATTTTCATGCCCAGACCGGGAAAGTGCGCACTGTCGAAATCAGACGGCAGCCCAGCTCCGTCGTCCTTCACCAGCAGTTCGCCAGCGGCTTCACTCAGGAGAAGTCCCACTTTCATGCGCCCAGTGCGGCCATCGGGATAGGCGTGCTTGAATGCGTTGGAAACCATCTCGTTTAACGATAGCGCCAGCGGCATGAGCCATTCCTCGGAAACAGGGCCTTCCGGGAGGTCCATATCCAGAGCCACCCTGTCTGGCGTGACATCATAACAATCACGCAGATGCCCGATAAGTTGGGCGGCAAAATCCTTGAACCCGCCAACTTCACCAACGGCGAGCGAATAGAGATGCTGATGCAGCGCGGCAATCGAGCGCACTCGATTCTGGCTGGAGCGAAGGGCTTCGCGCGCATCTTCGCTCTGCAAGGTGCTCAGCTGCAAATTCAGCATCGAAGTGATGATCTGCAGATGATTTTTCATGCGATGATGCGTCTCGCCGAGGATCAGGCGCTCGCGCTTGAGCTCTTCGGAGGAAGGTTGAGATAGAGCGGATTTTACCTCTGTATTTTCCCCATTCTCTGCGGGAGAAACTTCATCGGACTGCGTTGCGGTTGCAGCTTCCAAAGTAGGCGCCGTCAGCACGCTGACCGACATTCCGGCGGACTCGTTGGGCTGGACAATGAATGATGCGCTGGTGCGTCCATGGTCGGGATGGGAGAAGTGCCATTCGACAGTTTGTGATTCGCCTTTTTCAACGAGATCGGAAAGCTCCGCATAGAATCCCGTGGCGTCCGATGGTCGGAAGAAGGTGTGCAACCCACGGCCCATGACCTCGGCGGCAGTAAGGCCGAAGCATTTTTCTGCGTCCTCGCTCCATTCGAGAACGCGGCCGTGAAAATCCGTGGACATCAACCGCACACTCGGAACCGGCATGAGTCGCAAGGGCATCTCCGGTGCCGGTGGAAGTTGCTGACACGACACGGTTGCATCGACAGCGGGAACTTCCGGCGCAGCCGGAACAGGCAGGTTCGCAGCTTGGAAAAAATTCACAGTCGTGGCCGGTGCACCCTGCACATCAGGAACACTCGCAAGCCGCAGGTTAGTTGGGATGGCGGAACCGTTCTTATGCAATACATCGACGGAAATATTGGTGGAAAGATCGCCGCACTGAATCATGTCACGCAAGGCCGTGCCTCTCGCGGCAAGACCTTCGGCCGTCATCCACTGGTCCATGCTCATCCTGCGCAATTCCGCGCGGGTGCAGCCGAGCAAATCTTCAGCCGCCGCATTGACTTCGAAGACGGAACCGGAGCGATCCGCCAGCACGATCGGCAGCGGGTTCTCATGCACCAGTGCGCGGAATTTCGCCTCGGTGGCGCGGAGCAATTCTTCGGAGCGGCGCTCATCGGTCACATCCTGAAGCATGACCAGCACGCCACCGCCGGGAAGGCTGGCGGGGCGAAGTTCAATGTCTTTCAACAAACCACCGGCAGAAGTAAGGGAGACGATTCGCGTAAGCTGTTTGCGCCAGACATGTTCACGCCACTGGCGCACGACTTCATCGTGATGCGTTTCATCGCGGCAGCTTTGCGCAAGCCAGTCTTCCACCGACTGCCCCTCGGCCATGGCCCGCCCCAGAAGGGCTGCGGCGCGGTTGTTATGAAAGACCGGGCGACCCCGTTCATCAATGACGAGCAAGCCGCACGGCGCGGCATCGAGCACGGAACGAAGCCGGACTTCGCGTTGACGAAGATTTTTTTCTGTCTCGCCGCTTTCCTTGAGAGCGATCCGGAGGCGCGCCAGTTCATCGTTGGACTCTGATTCATTCGGTATATCTTTTCTGCTCACTCCGATGGATTGTCCTTCTGCAAGGTGGATGCCGATGCCGAGAACAACGTCTTCATCAAAGCCGAATGCATCATGCTTCAGTTTTGTAAAGTGCCATGTAAAAGGAATGCCACTGTCCTGATCGCTCGCGCCAGACTTCAGGGAAACGACCACATGATTGCGACTGCCGGAAAAGACTTCGCCCAAGGCAGACTTGGTGAGCGCACACAGTTCACCGCCCTCTTCGCTCTCACCGAAAAGCTGCCAGAACCATGTCTTTCCGTCCTTCAATCCGGCGGACAGAAATAACGACGCGGCACCCGCGCCAGAACGGACAATGCAACCGGAAGCATCAAGGGCAAACAGCGGCATCGGCAGATCCCACAATTTTCCGCCCGACTCGACTGCTGCGGCGGCTTGCGTGATATCAGTTGCGCCATCGGCCATATCCTTGGTCTTCAAACCCACTATGCTGAGGCAGGAAATGATCAATCCGCCGACGCTGGAGTCAGCCTGATGCCAGGGACTTACTTCCCAGCGGTAAAGCACCGGCACACCCGCCTGATTCACCGTATCGCGATCGCTGCGCACAATTTGTCCCGATAGCGCGCGCTCATAGACATGTCGCCAGCCGGGATGCAATGAAGGGAACAATTCATAATGATTCCTGCCAGTAATGTCGCCCTCCTCCAGTCGAAATACTTCCTGCCAGCGATGATTCGCATACAGATAGTTCATGGACGCATCGAAAATTGCCATCGCCACCGGCGCGCTTTCCGCCAGCATTTTCAAGTGACTCGCCGAGAGAAGGGCCGACTTTGGTGATGTTTCACGAATATCAGAGCGCGGTTCCGGAGAACTGCAGATGGTAATTTTCGCCGTCGCTTTCAGGGGGGCCACCGGCGTGATATGAGAACGCCCAACGGGCGATGAAGTCGGGAGTGGTGCCGCAGCATCGACGGATTTTTTGGCATCGGAGCCACTGATCAACTGGCGCAGGAGAGAAGGATTGGCGTTGCCCATAAAAAGTTTAAATAGACTGATGTTTCAGTTTTGAATATTAAATTTGAGAGTGAGTTCAATCAAGTCGAAAAACCTTCAAATGGAAATGTTTTTAAAAAAAACTCAGCGTTTATCATGCCATCACTCGCGATGATATGGACTTCCTCCGAGAATGGAATAGGCGCGATAAAGCTGCTCTAGGAAAACCACACAGGCCAGTTCGTGCTGCAAAGTCAGAGATGAAAGCGACCACATATCATCAGCGGCAGCCTTGACAGCTTCACCGTGCCCGTTGGCTCCCCCAATGAGAACCGAGATGCGTTTGCGCCCGGCAATCTGTTGCCTGCCAATCCATTGCGCGAGGCCCTTGCTAGTCATCGTCTTGCCTTTCTCATCGAGAACCACGCGCCACGATCCCTCGCTGGCATCGATCATCCGGTCCGACATTTCTGACTCCGATCCTTCTCGCAGCATCTTCCAATCCACCGTGGCGTGTCGCTTCATTCTCGCCAGATAGTCATCAGATGCGGCGCGCGCCCAGGTCAAGGATGGCTTCCCGATCGTAATTAGATTCCACTTCATATTCACTAAGAATGTTTGATAATTATGGCAAATTAAAATGATTCTTAAACCAAGACTTGCAAATTTGCAGCCTTAACCCGATAATAAGACGCATTTATTAAAATAATAGCCATGTCTCTACTTCCTACATTTTTCAAGAAGGTTTCACTATCAGCCAGTCTGACATTAATTCTGTCACTTTCTTCATGCTCGCTTCCTCCGCGCGAAGCATGGAATAAAATCCAGACCGAGGGACTTCTCGCCTATTTAAGAGGAACCCAGACAAGAGATACCCAGGCACCCGTTTGCACAAATTACGCTTCAACTGCAACCCGCTACGAACCACCCACTCCCCCTGCGACTGTTAATGAGCCTTCAGCGCCATCGAAACCAACGGTCGCCACAATTTCACCTGAGTTGGTTCGGATCAATCCCAACCCCGTTGTCACCACAGTGGCTCCCCGCACCACGGATATTATCGGACCGCCGAAAGTTCAACCAACGACACCACCCGCCGTTATCAAGTCCGGCAATGACAAACTGCTCGTCGCCAAAACCGTGCCAGCGCTTCCCGGATTCGTGCGCTCTCCTTACACCAGTCCTCCCCGCTTGGTCGATGTCAAAGGTGCCACAGCCGGATCTACCATGATCTGTCCCTACACCCAGCGTCCATTCTTGATCCCGAATGACTTTGTCAACGCGACCAGCTCAACCGCCTTGGTCATCAATCAGGTGCCCATCAAGGAACCTGTATCGCTCGTAACGCCTGTTACCCCTCCCGTTAAACGCGACCCCGTGCTTGCCGAGAAAAAAGAACTCCCCGTGAACAGCACGCCCGCCTCCAGCATCTTCGGAAGCGCTCCGACCGTCGGTAACAATGGGCCCGCAGTAGCCGCATCCAATTCACAACCCAAGCCCCCCCCCCAGACAACACCCGCTGCGCAGAATAACATCCCCCTCGGTCTCACCATCCCCGGTCGGCCAGGATTTGTCCACAGCCCCTATGCGGCGAAAAACC
>JAYVQB010000185.1:0-2145 GCA_043757085.1 Verrucomicrobiota bacterium | reverse complement strand
TTGCCGGTGAAGCACCAAAACTTGTTGGAGAAATTGAGCTTGATGAAAAGCGTGCGCATCAGCTCATCGGCATTCCCGATTTATCACGCACAGAAATGCACGGCGTTCTCACGTCGCTTGGTTTGCAGAAGCTTTCGGATGGAACGGATATATCCAAGTGGCATATCCCATCGCACCGTCTCGACTTACTGAGACCAATTGATCTCGTCGAAGAAATCTCCCGCGTCGTCGGACTGGAGCGCGTGCCGGGACGCGCTGCGGGTGTGTTCACTCAGAGCCAGAGCACTGACCGTGCGTATGATTTTAGCATGTCGCTGCGATACGCTCTAGTGGATCGTGGTTGGTTTGAAGCGCAAACTCTGCGACTCATTTCACCTGCACAATTGCGCGATGTGCTCGGCCAGCCAGTCGCAGCCGAAAAGGCTGTCGCAGTCAAAAATCCGCTCAGTGAAGACCATGTCATCCTGCGCCCCGGCATTGTGCCTGGATTGATCTCGACTGCAGCGTTGAACATCCGCCATGGTCAGTCGCGCCTGCGATTCTTCGAGATTGGTCGCGTGTTTATTTCCATTCCAAACGGTTCATCGCGCGAAGAAGATCGCATTGCGCTGCTGCTCAGCGGCCCATCGCAGGCATCGAGCTGGCACGCAAAGGAAACTCCGCCGTCGGATGTCTTTGATCTTCGCGGCGCATTGGAAGCGCTGCCCGGCATCGCGGGCGCGTCGCTCGATCTGGTGCCGAAGCCGCTAGATGGCTGGCTGCTCAGCGCGGAAGTAAAACGCGGCAGCAAGACGCTCGGCTGGATCGCCCAACTTCATCCAGCGCGGGCGCGGGAAATTGATGCGCGGCATCCGGTTTACGTCGCGGAGCTTTCATTGAGCGCGCTGCAACAGGGTGCTCAAGGCGTGACGAAGTTCACTGATCTGCCACGCTTCCCCGGTATCACGCGCGATGTGGCGTTGGAAGTTCCAGCCGATCTGCCGAACGCGAAGATCAGCGAGTTCTTTGTCGGGCAACAAAAGAAGGAAGTGCTGCTGCTGAATGCGGAAGTCTTTGATGTGTATGCTGATCCCACAGGGCAGAGGCTCGCCAGTGACAAAAAGTCCGTGGCGTGGAGCTTGACGTATCGTTCGTCTGACCGCACACTTGAAGCGAAAGAAGTGGATGAAGCCCACGCGCGTGTATTGCAATCCCTGCTTGGCACGTTGCCAGCTGTAATCCGCTGAGAACTTTTGATCTTTGACAGACCAGTGACTTTTCCTGAAAAGGAATCCCCTCTCCTGCGGTGTTCGTTGTTGCAGTCGCACATGGCCCGAACCGATAATTGATAGCACCGGAGGCTGCGCCCCGACGCAAATGCCACGCCTTAACTGGACGGCAGCGCGTCATCAGGCGGGTCTCCACCCTGTCGCCCTTAATGGAACGGCAGCCAGCTACTCAAACGGCACCCGTGGGTTCCTAAACCGCCTCGTATGTTGAGCTTGCTCCGTGCGGGGCGGTTTTCTTATCAGCACGTTGCATCACAACTGACTCCATCTTGACTAAAAATAGTGCGGCGATGTGACAAGGAGTAATGGCCTCTGGCTGTCTGCCTTCAGGGTCGTGACGACAAAACTTTATCTCTTGTTTCATCCACGAATTAAAGCTGAGTGCTTCCTGCTTTGTCAGCGTCGGAAGTTGAAGCTCCAGCTTCGACAGAGGTCGGCGGGTCTCGAGACCCGCCGGACGCTGACGGGACAGAAGTCCCATCTTCCACATTTTGTGGCTACTCCAGCTTCACGCCGTCGGTCCACGCCGCGAGCGCGGAACGCGGGCGCGGAAGGGCTTACCCTGCGGAGGATTTTCCGAGGCAGGCAGTTCTGCCGCGCGTTTGGCGCTGCGTTCCTGTAGCGCGAGCAATTGTTCCGCATCGCGCTCGCTGAGTTCGCGCCAACCACCTTCGGGAAGCCCTTTGAGATAAATGTTTCCAATGCGGACACGCACCAGACGCCGCACTTCATTGCCCAGATTGTAGAGCATGTGCCGGATTTGACGTTTAAGTCCTTGTTTGAGAACCATGCCGATTTTGTAGTTACCAATAGACCAGGCGCGCTCGGCTTTGGCGAAGCCTTCCGGCGTCAACATGCCTTTGATGAGCTTGGAGAG
>JAYVQB010000184.1:0-2163 GCA_043757085.1 Verrucomicrobiota bacterium | reverse complement strand
TTTTGCGTAACCACGCAGAGAACTGCGCGTGTCCTAAGCGCGACAAAACATGTTCACCTTGATGAGCATGCCACGCCGCGTTTAGAACTCAAATAAAGAAGCTGCTCACGTGGCCTGATGCCTTATTTCAGTGCCACTCCCCCACGCCCGTCATTTTGTCATTCTCCATTCGCCATTCCGAAACTCATTCCCCCGCTTGCGCTTTGAGCGGTTCCATGTATTCTCTCCGCCCCTTTGTCAGGGCGGACATCCCGTCCGTAAGCAAGGCGTCCTCTCCGGCGGACAAAACAGTCCCCACACCGCATCATTTATGTCACCCACGCACATCCGCAATCTCGCCATCATCGCCCACGTTGACCATGGCAAAACCACGCTCGTGGACACCCTTCTGCGCGCCAGCGGCAATTTCCGCGAGAACCAGCAGATCGCCGAGCGCGCAATGGATTCGATGGATCTCGAACGCGAGAAGGGCATCACGATCAAGGCCAAGAACACCTCAGTTCACTGGAACGATCATATCATCAACATCGTGGACACGCCCGGCCACGCGGATTTCGGCGGCGAAGTGGAGCGCGTTATGAAGATGGTGGATGGTGTCATGCTCGTGGTCGATGCCTATGAAGGCCCGCAGGCGCAGACCCGTTTCGTTTTGAAGAAAGCGCTGCAACAGGGACTGCGCCCCATCGTCTTGCTCAACAAAATGGATCGTCCGAATGTGCAACCGCAACTGGTGCATGACGCGGTGCTGGAACTTTTCCTTGAACTCGAAGCCAGCGAAGAGCAGTTCAATGCCGTGTTCCTCTACGGCAGCGCACGCTCCGGTTGGATCAGCGACAGTGTTGATGGCGAACACCACGACATGGCCTTTCTTTTGCAAAAAATCGTGGATCACATTCCCGCACCAGTCGCCGAACCTGAAGGCTGCTTTGAAATGCTCGTATCCAACATCGACTGGGATCACTACGTTGGCCGTGTCGCCATCGGCAAGGTCACACGCGGTTCCGTGAAGCTCAGTGATCGCGTCTTCCTTCTCGGCAAAGACGAGACCGAAGCCGCGAAGCAGGTCAAGGTTACCAAAGTTTTCCAATACACCGGCGTCGGCGGCAGCAGTGACAGCACCATCGGCACTGCGGGCGATATCGTGGGCATCAGCGGATTCGAGGACGTGGACATCGGCCAGACTGTTGGCGGTGCGATTGACGCCAAGGCACTTCCTTTTGTCGCCATCGATCCTCCAACCATCGTCATGCAGTTCGCCGTGAACGACGGCCCGCTGGCCGGGCGCGAAGGTGATCACGTCACCTCCCGCAAGATTAAAGACCGTCTCGATCGCGAGGCCAAGATGAACGTCAGCCTTTCCATTGCGGATACTAACAAATCCGGCATCTTCAATGTCAGTGCGCGCGGCGCGATGCAGATCGCCGTGCTCGTGGAACAGATGCGCCGTGAAGGATTTGAAGTTGTCATCTCCCGCCCCATGGTCATCACGCGACGCATAGACAACGTGCTCTGCGAACCTTACGAAACACTTTATTGTGACGTGCCCGCCGAGTCTATGGGCGGCGTTATGAAAAGCCTTGCCGAGCGCAAGGCCCGCATCGACGACATGAAGACCAATCCCCACGGCGCGACCATCATCGCCACCGTGCCTACGCGCGGACTCATCGGTTTCGAGTTCGACCTGATGAACCTCACCAGCGGTCACGGCATTCACAGCCATCTCTTTAAAGAATACGCGCCGCACGCCGGCACTATGCAAACCCGCAGCACAGGCACCCTCGTCAGCACCGAAGGCGGCGAAGCCACCTCTTATGCGCTCGATACCATTCAAGTGCGCGGCAAACTTTTCGTCGGCCCTGGCGAACAGGTTTATGACGGCATGATCATCGGCGAGAACCCACGCACCGACGATCTTCCGGTGAACCCCTGTCGCGCCAAACAGCTGACAAACTTCCGCAGTGCCGGTGCCGACAAAGGCATCCAGCTTACGCCGCCTGTCCGCTTCTCCCTGGAGCGCGCGATTGAATACATCGCCCCCGATGAACTAGTCGAGTGCACGCCCAAGAGCATCCGTCTGCGCAAACGCACGCTGGACTCCAGCATGCGCCAACGCGAGAAAAAGCGTCTCGAAGGCGAGTTGGAAGCGGCTTAAAAGCAGTTCGC
>JAYVQB010000183.1:0-8343 GCA_043757085.1 Verrucomicrobiota bacterium | reverse complement strand
CCTAAAGGTTGTCCGCACTGCAAAGGCGTGGAAACGCACACAGTCTCTCTATGCACTGGACGGACGCGAACCAGCTTCAAGAAGAGGGCGGAACCTTTGCTGGATGCCCCCAAGCTCGCGCTGGCATATTTGCCGATTAAGTCGCGACACACCCCCCGGCAAAATAATTTGCGCGAATGGCTGGCGTGAATGGCTGGCGTGAATGCCCCGGAATCGCACCGCAGGCCGCTAAGGGCAACGGGGAACGATGCCGACAGAATCCAAGGCACCCCCGGCGCGAGTGATACGCAAAGGGGCGTTTCTGGCTGAATGTGACCCGCGTGCGGAATGTGGGGATACATCGCAGCGGATATATTCGCCTTTCGTGTAACGATTTTGTAACGGTTATTTGTGCCTTTTTGTGCAATTCCGTGCAGTTTGGCTTATAATTACTAGAAACAGATTCGCTCTCTTTCTTCTCTGTAACCTGCTTGCACTGTGTGCTTTACCTCTTGTTTTGAGAGGATGCACCCAGCAGGAATCGAACCTGCATCGGAGGCTACCGAAACCTCCAAGGATAAACCGAAAGACGGCGAAAAAGCCAAGCCCGAGGAAAATGACAAAGGCAAGGAAAAGGAAAAGGAAAAGGAAAAGCCGAAGTCCTCAGTTACCAAGCACTCCATCATCATCAACGGCAAGAAAATCGACTACACGGCGACCGCCGGCCTGATGCCCTTGAAAGAGAAGGATGGGAAAACCACATCGGCGCACATTTTTTTCATCGCTTACACCAAGGACGGCGTCACCGATTCCGCGAAGCGGCCAGTCACGTTCTCGTTCAATGGCGGTCCTGGCTCCTCTTCCGTGTGGATGCACATGGGCCTGCTCGGCCCGAAGCGCGTGAAGCTCCAAGACAATGGCTTTGCCGTTGCGCCGCCTTATGAGTTCCTGGATAACGACCAGTCCTTTCTCGACGAGACCGACCTTGTTTTTATTGATCCTGTCGGCACCGGTTACAGCCGTCCTGAGAAGCCCGATGACGGGAAGAAATTCTGGGGACTCAAAGAAGACACGCAGAGCGTCGCAGAATTTATCCGTCTTTATGTCACGAAGAACACGCGCTGGACATCGCCCAAGTTCCTCATCGGCGAGAGCTATGGCACCACCCGCGCAGCGGCTCTCAGTGGCGAACTGCAACAGAGGCATCACATGAACTTAAACGGCATCATGCTCCTTAGCACCGTTCTGGATTTCCAGACCATTCACTTCGGCGACGGGAACGATCTCCCTTATGTCCTCTTCCTCCCGACCTATACCGCCACGGCGTGGTATCACAAAAAACTCCCCGCTGATTTGCAAAAACTCACGCTCAATGAAGTGCTCGAGCAGGCCGAGGCCTTCGCTCTTGGCGACTACAATCAGGCGCTCCTGCGCGGCACCTCGATCGAGTCCGCCAAACGCGCCGCCATCGTGAAGCAAACCGCACGCTTGACCGGCCTGTCCGAGTCTTATGTGGATCGTGCAAATTTGCGCATCTCCATGCAGCGATTCGGCGCGGAACTTCTGCGCGATCAAAATCTCAATGTTGGCCGCTTTGACAGCCGTTACACCAGTTTCATGCGTGATCCACTGTCTTCCAGCGGTGAGCGCGACCCTAGCTTCGACGCCGTGGGCAGTGCCTATGCCTCCACGTTCAACCAATACATTCGCGCCGAATTGAAATACGAGGAAGACAAGCCCTACACCATTCTCGGCGGAGTAGGCCCGTGGAACTGGGGGGAAGAAAACAGCTTCGTGAATGTTGCCGACACTCTGGCCGAGGCCATGACTTCCAACCCCTTCATGAAAGTCCACGTCTCCTGCGGTCTCTATGATCTCGCTGCCCCCTGGCTCGCCAGCCGCTACACCTTTAATCATCTCAATACCAACCCCGCCTTTGCGAAAAACATCATCATCGATGACTACACCGCCGGCCACATGATGTATCTCAATCTGCCCGACCTGAAGAAGCAGAAGCTCGATCTGGCGAAGTTTATTCGCGGCGCGGCGCAAAAATAGCTGGGAGCGAGTGGTCTGACTAAAGGCTTGCACTTTCAGATAATCAGATTATCTGATGATATGATCTCAATTACTGTCACGGACGCTGCACGAGGCTTCTCAGATTTGATCAATCGAGTGCGCTATCGCGGTGAATCAGCCGTGCTCGTTAAGGGCGGCAAGCCGGTGGCGTGCGTGACTCCCGTGAAGGAAGCTCGCACGGGCGCGGAACTCGCAAAATCATGGCCTGCCATGCATCGGCTCGGAGCGCGTGAAGCAGCCATGTATGAAAAAGACATGGCCGGAGCACGGAAGAAATTGCGGATGCCTAAATCGCGATGGGATTGATCATTGACAGTTCAGTGCTCATTGCTGGCGAGCGTGGCAAGTTCGATCTCCCGGCATTTTTCAGTGCTCATGATAATGAACACTTCTACATCGCCGCCATCACGGCCTCGGAGTTGTTGCACGGAGTTGAGCGAGCGAACACCAAAGACCGTCGCGAGACACGTTCACGCTATGTTGAGGAAGTGCTCGCGCAAATTCCGGTCATTGACATTGATCTATCAGTAGCCCGGCGACATGCTGTTCTATGGGCGCGGTTGGAACGGTCGGGCAAAATTATTGGGCCTCATGACCTGTTGATCGCGGCCACCGCGCTCGAATGGGGGCATTCCGTTGCCACGCTCAATCTGGATGAGTTCATACGCGTGCCCGATCTTCAAATTTCCGACGTGAGGAAGTTTATTTTTTAAGGCCGCGATGAACTGGCGGAATGCAATATTCGTTTAAATCGGCCTGGCGCGCACGGCTTCATTGAGGGAGCCGCAAGACGGGCAGGCACTCATGGTTTTCCTTTCAGGATTGTCGTAGATGTTTCCGCAGATGCGGCACTGAATAAGGTATCGATGCACCTTCTTTTCATGTCGCCGTTGGGACGTCACGGCGAGCAACCAGAGCAGGCCGAGCAAGAGGACTCCGACAGCAAGTCCGATGATCAGTAGCGTGGTGAGTGAAACGGGGATCATGGAGCAGAAGGTGTAACAGCCCAGTTTAAGGTGGCGAGGCCCCATGCCGGAGTGTTCGCCGATTGAGATGCATCCGGCTCGAATCGCAGTTGTTGCAGCAAGCCGATCAGCCTGGCGGATTCACTGTTTTTTTCTGGATTGCCGGTAGGCAGGGCGAAGATGACGCGCCCGCCGGAGTTCACGCCGATTTTGAAGCGCCATGCTTCCGGGTCAGAAATGACTGCGACCGGGAATTCAGGACAGAAGGTGAGCTTTCTCGATGCCAGCGCACCTGTGACGCTCACTTCCAGCAGAGGTGCAGCGGCAGAGGATTTTTCCGCCGACGGAAGGCGATTTAATTCGCTCAAATCCAGGCGGGGCAAAATGGGGGCAGTGACATCCAGCAACCGCAACGGTGCCACGGCGGAATTACGTTGGGGCACGTCTTGTATTTTCAGTTCGTGTTTTTCATAAAGTGGATGAAAAACCGGGGCGCGATCATCTAGGTTCAAGGCGCTTTTTTGCTGGTCGCCCGAAGGTATAACCATGAAGTCACGGTCTGCCACATGATTGATGGAGGCTTGCGAAGCGGGATCTGAAGGATTGAGAATCACGATTTGCTGGGCCACAGGAATGAAGCGCTGGGTTTGGGGATACACCACGCGAAAGAGAAAAAAGAATACGGTCAACGCCAGCACGGTCACGATGATCCACAACAGCAGCCGTCCGATTTGACCGCGTGGCTTTCGCCAGTCGAAGATCAGGCCGTTTTCTGGAGCGGGTGATTCAGGCATTGGCAAGATTCAAACTCGAAATTCCAATCGTCTCACTCACGGCGCTGATCCATCAGCTGGCGGCTGGGTGGCATAAGCGACCTCAAAGCCAAGGGCCAGTGCTGTGTTGCTGGCTTGCAGAACGCGTCCGAACGGGGCCATGGCATCCGCGTGAATGATGACGCGATTACTTTCGTGTTTCGCTTTCGCAAGCCGCTTTTTCAAGCCTTCCAAAGTGTCCGGTTCACCGTCAAAATAAAAAACCTGATCGCCCGCCGCCACGGTGATTACCCGGGCACGGTCGAATCCGGTAAGGCGCGAGGCGCTTTCCGGCAACCGCACGGACACGCCGCTTTGAATGACAAAAGTGGAGCCGAGCAGGAAAAAAACCAGCAGCAGCGTGAGCACGTTCAGCACGGGGCCGAGGTAGAGCCAGAAGCTCTGCTTGGGCAGGCGGCTCTCAAGCTTCATGGTGCAAAAAAAAGATGCGCGACTCAGGCGTTGCGTCCGCGCTTGCGGGAGGCATCGGCGGCGGCATCGCGGAAATCAACAATCTGTGCGCCTGGATTCGCGGTGGCAGGCGTGGCGGTTTCGCGATTGTCCTCAAGGATGTTGACGATCTCAATGCCGGCGCGTTCAAGATCGTTCATGATGTGCCGCGATTTGGCCGCGAGGAAGGCATAGAAAAGATAACTCGGAATGGCGACCACGAGGCCGAGGGCGGCGGTGACAAGGCTGGTGTAAACGCCGTGGGCCACGTCAGCGGGCGTGGCGTAGCCGTTCACGTTATTGAGCTTCGTGAACGTATCCATCAAGCCAATGATGGTGCCCAGCAATCCGATAAGCGGCGCGGCGTGCGCGATCCCGTGAAGCACGCTGAGGTAGCGCTCAAGCCGGGGCACTTCGAGCTGTCCGGCTTCTTGGACGATTTCCTTGAGCTGCTCGCGCGGAGCTTGATGGCGCAGCAGGGCGGCATGGAGCACGCGACCAACGGGGACACGGGTGGCCACGCATTCTTGAAGCGCTTCCGAGTGGTTTTTTCTGCGGATAAGGCTGGCCAGCCCGGCGAGGAATTCACCAATGTTCATGCTGGCGCGGTGGTAATAGGCCAGACGCTCAGCGAAAATCGCAAGAGCCAAGGCAAAGCAACTGAGCAATAACCAGACCAGCGGGCCTCCTTTGGACAATAATTCAGACATGGGCAGGTGCGGTTTGGTGATGAAATTATTCCTAGCGTTCAGGGAGTGAATGCCGGGCCTCCTCGTGGGGTGGACGGGTATATGCAGCGATTTTCAAGCCGATGCAATCAATGTTCACATTCCAGTGTGAGATTGAATCATTAGCACATCTTAAGCAAATGTGCAAGGTCGGCCTCTTTCAAGTTGACCATGGGATGTTTTCCAGTTTCCAGCCCTCGATTTGCGGCTAGCTTCTCAGGTTCCTCCACATCATGCTCCTCATCATCGACAACTACGATTCCTTCACCTACAACCTCGTCCAATATTTCGGCGAGATGGGGGCGACGATGGAAATCCGCCGCAACGATCAGCTCACGCTGGATGACATCGCGAAGCTCAAGCCCGATCATATCTGCATTTCGCCCGGGCCTTGCACGCCGAACGAAGCCGGGATCAGCAACGACGTGATTCGCAAATTCGGAGCGACCACCCCGCTGCTAGGAGTCTGCCTCGGGCATCAATGCATTGGCCATGTCTTCGGCGGCGACGTGGTGCGCGCGGGGCGGTTGATGCACGGGAAAATCTCCCGGATGCATCACACTGGGGAGTCGGTCTTTGCAAACATGCCACAAGATTTCGAGGCCACGCGCTACCATAGCCTGCTCGTGAAGCGCGATACTTTGCCCGCCTGCCTGGAGATCACCGCCACGGCTCTCGACGATGAAAATGAAATCATGGGTTTGCGTCATCGCGACCTGCCGATTCACGGCGTTCAATTCCATCCTGAAAGTATTCTCACGCAGGAAGGGAAGCGTCTTTTGAAGAATTTTCTGGAAATGCGCGCCTGACGGCATGATGGTAGCTCAACAACTCGAAAGCCCTCGGGTTTAAAACTATGTCCCGCCTCGTATCGCTTCGTGAAGCCCTCGAACAGTCGCCGGACAATGTTGCCCTGCTCCTGCTCTACGGTCACGCCTGCCTTGATGAAATTCAGCTCGAAGAAGCGCATGAAACTTTCGCGCGCATCCTCGGCATTGATCCCGATCACATCGAGGCCCAACTCGGTCTGGCGCGGGCCATGGTTTTGCAAGGCGACACCAGCGCCGCCGCCGTCCGGGTGGAGCGCATTCTCCAGCGTCAGCCGCAGAATGTCCCGGCTCATTTGCTCCTTTGCCGCATTCACCTGACGGAAAATAACAAGGCCAAAGCGCTGGAGCATTACAATCGCGCCCTAGAGATTGACTCCTCCGCTTCTGATTCTGCGCTTGAGGCCGATCTTGGCCGCAGCAGCAAGCCCCAGATCAAAGACCGCATCGTCAGCCCGCTCGATATGCTGGATGACGATGACGATACGCTGGATGTTCAGCAGGACTTTTTTGACGATCCCTTTGATGAGCCTCCCTATGAATGGAGGCCGGAAACATTTTTCACACCCAGCGATAGCGAGCGGCTGAAATGTTCCTTCGCCGATGTCGGCGGCATGGAAGCACTCAAGGAAGAAATCCGCCTCAAGATCATCTACCCGCTCCAGCACGCCGATCTCTACAAAGCCTACGGACGCAAGACCGGCGGCGGCATCCTTCTCTACGGCCCGCCCGGTTGCGGTAAGACGCTCATGCTCCGCGCCACGGCGGGCGAGGTTTCTTGCAACTATCTCGCTGTGGGGCTGCACGAAATTTTCGATCCCTATTACGGCAGCATTGAGCGCAACCTCCATCAGATTTTTGAAACCGCACGCGCCAACTCGCCTTGCGTGCTCGTCTTTGACGAGATCGATAGCATCGCTCCCGACCGCCGTCACACGCGCGACACGCAAGTGCGCAATGTGGTCAACCAGTTCCTCAGCGAGATGGACGGCATCCGCACGGAGAACCAGCGCATTCTCGTCATCGGCGCGACGAATTCGCCATGGCAACTCGATCCCGCATTGCGTCGTCCTGGACGTTTCGATCAGGCCATTTTTGTTCCGCCGCCCGATGATGCCGCGCGTTTGCAAATCATCCGGCTTCTTGGCAAAGACAAGCCCGTCGGCCAGTTAGATGAAGCCGCGCTCGCCGCAGCCACCAAAGGTTTTTCCGGTGCGGATCTGAAATGGGTGTTCGATCGCGCCACCGAGGTTGCTCTTTCCGGGGCCATCCACGCAGGACGCACCGTTCCCATCAGCATGGAATCACTTCTCCAAGCCGCCGCCAGTCACTCCCCCAGCACCCAAGCCTGGCTCGAAGGTCTCCAGCAAAGCGTTCCCACCGCGCCACACGACGCCCTCTACAACGAGGTCAGAAAATTTCTCCAAGCCGCGCCTAAGCAGTCGTGAGCGCGCAAATGCTCGGGGGTAGGGCGGCGTGTCTCGCCCATGTCATGGTGCCTTCGATCATCGACAGATCTACCGCAAACAAAACGGGCGGGACGCCCTGAGTGCTAGGCGCGACGCCCAGCACGGCGGCCAAGATGGACCGCCCTACCCACACCTCAATCTTTCGGCGTCACTTCCTTCTTCGCCGTCATCTTCAGCATGACAAAGTAGAGCACGCCGACAATGGCGATGCCGCCCACTATCCAGATTGACTCATGCTTGATGGAGTGAATCATCATTTCGGGATTGCTCATCAGATCAGGATTGCGATGGAACATACCATTGCCATACCAAGTCAGGATTGAGCACCAGATGGCGGAACCGAGCAGCGTCATCAGGCTGAACATGCCAAAGCGCATCTCCAGAAAACCCGCCGGAATCGAGATTAGATGCCGCACGACCGGCAACAGTCGCGCGAAGAAAATTCCACTGGCCTCATAGCGCTCCACGAAATGCTCCGCGCGTTTCAGCTTCTCCTCGGTGATACCGATGTATTTCCCCCACTTCCGCACAATGATGTGCTCCAGCCACCGCGCCACCCAGTAGGTAATTGCCGCGCCCAGCCATGAGCCAATCGTGCCCGCAAGGATCACGCCCCACCAAGTCATATTGCTGTGCGGTTGCGCCGCGAGAAACGCCGCTGGCGGGATCACGACCTCGCTCGGAACCGGAAAGATGGAACTCTCCATCGCCATCAAAACGATGACGCCCAAATAGCCCCAGTCCTGAACCCAATGAAACCAGACTTCGATAAGATGATGCAGCATGAGCCGCTGTGTTTAGCAGCGGTGGAGAAATTTTGCAATGGATTGCAGCAGATTGCAATTGGCACAGGAAGTTGAAGCACCAGCTTCGACAGCGTCCGGCGGGTCTCGAGACCCGCCGACCTCTGACAGGACTGGAGTCCCATCTTCCGAATGATTGCTGCCGACTACTGCAAAAAATCGCCGACCATCGTCACAAGTTCATCATGGAAAGTTTGCAATGGGTTGCAATTGGCAAAGGAAGTTGAAGCA
>JAYVQB010000182.1:0-8365 GCA_043757085.1 Verrucomicrobiota bacterium | reverse complement strand
GGGTGCGCTTTGGCATCAGCCCCTTTGGTTTGTGGCGTCCGGGCAATCCTATTGGCACCGGCAAAGGCGCGCTCGATCCTTTCAATGACATCGGCGCGGACTCGCTCAAGTGGCTTCAGAACGGCTGGTGCGACTATCTCGCGCCGCAGCTTTACTGGCCGATCAAAGGACAGAACTTGAGCTTCACCACGATCTTCGACTGGTGGCTGAAGCAAAACACGTCGCATCGTCACATCTGGCCGGGTATGGCCTCACAGCGCGTGCTCGAAGACCGCCAGCCTTATGAAATTCTCAAGCAAATCAGCGTCATCCGCGAGCGCGGTCAGACCATGCCGCCGGGTCACATCCATTGGAACGTGACGGCGCTGGTGAAGAATCAAGGCACGCTGGCAGAGCTTGTCATCAAGCGCGCTTATCAGCAGTTCGCCCTTCCGCCAGCAGCGTCGTGGTTGGGCAGCGATGTGCCGGCCAAACCAGAAGTCACGGTGAATGCGAGAAGTGTCGAGTGGCGCTTGTTTGATCCGCGACTGGAAAGCACCGTGAAATGGTGGCTGATGCAGTCCTACGAAAAAGGTGCCTGGCAGAATGCGCGCCTGCTGCCCGTAAGCGAAAAGACCATGGCGATACCGAAAGAGTCCAAGGCCATCTCGTTGCGAGGCATCAGCCTCACTGGTCTCGCGGGTGAAGTCGCGGTGATGACGGTGATCAAATAAAATCTCCCGGTTGGTGCATTTCCATTCCAGACGATACTTGCTTTGCATTTGCATCACTTTGCGCAATGCGCTAACAGACAGGGTGAACCGTGACATTTCTGCCACATGAAGATAGCCCTCGATGCCATGGGCGGAGATTTCGCGCCCCAGAATCCCATCGGCGGCCTGAAGCTGGCGCTGGAGACTTTGCCGCAAGTGGAGAAGTTTTATCTGACTGGCCCCACGGACTTGATCGCGGCGGAGCTGGACAAGCAACAAGTCGGTGATCGCGGACGAATCGAGATCGTGAATGCCACGCAAGTAGTGGCCATGGCCGACTCGGGCATTGATGCCGTGCGCAAGAAAAAGGATTCGTCGGTCACGGTGGCGGTGAATTTGGTGAAGCAAGGCGAGTGTCAGGCAATTGTCAGCGCGGGCCATACGGGCGCGGCGGTTACAGCTTCCACGCTGATGCTGGGCCGCATCGAGGGTGTGGATTTCCCCGGCATCGCCAGTCCGATTCCGAATGAGCGGGGAGTCTGTTATTTGCTGGATGCCGGGGCCAACCCCGATGCAAAGGCGAGCCATCTCGTGCAGTATGCCATCATGGGCAGCGTCTATTCCCGGCATGTGCATGGCCGGGAGAATCCCATCGTGGGCTTGATGTCTGTGGGCGAGGAAGACTACAAAGGCAACGAACTTACCAAACATGCCTTCCGCCTGTTGCGCGAGGCACCTGTAAATTTCAAAGGCAACATCGAGGGGCACGACATCTTCGAGACGCCGCTGGATGTGATCGTTTGCGACGGCTTCACTGGCAATGTGGTGCTGAAAACTTGTGAAGCCACAGCCAAGGTCATGATGAAATGGTTGAAGCAAGAACTTACCGCCACACCCATACGCAAGTTCGGCGCGCTCATGGCTCAGAATGCTTTCCGTGCGGTCAAGGCCAAGGGCAGTTATGAAAGCTATGGTGGCAGCCCCTTGCTGGGACTGCGCGGCGTGGTCATCATCGGACACGGCAGCAGCTCGCCCCTGGCTATTATGAATGCGCTCCGCGTGGCCGAGGAAGCCGTGGAACACAAAGTCAATCCTCACATCGAAGCGGCCATCGCCGCGCACGCTTATACTCATGCCTAAATTAAAAACCTGCGTCAGCAGCATCATCGGCACCGGCAGTTACATGCCGGAACGCACGCTCACCAATCACGATTTGGAGAAGATCGTGGACACATCCGACGAATGGATTTTTTCACGCACTGGCATTCGGGAGCGTCGCATCGCCGCAGAAGGGGAGGCCACCAGCGACATGGCTTCCGCCGCCGCGCGCAATGCCATGGAGATGGCCGGCGTCAAACCGGAGGAACTCGATCTCATCATCGTGGCCACCGTCACGCCCGACATGTTTTTCCCTTCAACCGCTTGCATGGTGCAGAAGAAAATCGGGGCGAAGAACGCCGTATGTTTCGACATCAGCGCCGCGTGCTCCGGCTTTCTTTACGCCTTGCAGACCGCGCGTCATTATCTCAATGGCGGCCCGCGCATGACTGCGCTCGTCATCGGCGCGGAGAAACTCAGCAGCCTCATCAACTGGAACGACCGCAACACCTGCGTGCTCTTCGGCGACGGTGCCGGTGCCGTTGTGGTGCGCACAGATACCAGCGCCAATGCGCCGGGGCGCGTGCTCTCCAGCGTCATGGGAAGCGATGGCAATCTGTCCGATCTGCTCAAAGTCCCCGGTGGCGCATCGGCCCAGCCCATCACCCCGGAGAACGTCCTTTCCCGTCCGAACACCATTCACATGGAGGGGCGTGAGACCTTCAAACACGCCGTCACCCGCATGTGCCAAGCCAGCGAGGAAGCCCTGAAACAGGCCGGACTCACTGCCAAGGACGTGGCCATGGTCATCCCGCATCAGGCCAATGCCCGCATCATCAGCGTCATTGCGGAGCGCCTAGGTGTGCCCGAAGAAAAGACCTTTATCAATCTGGACAAATACGGCAACACCAGCGCCGCGACCATTCCCGTCGCCTTGGACGAAGCCAATCGCAGCGGGCGCATCAAGCGCGGCGATGTCATCCTGCTCGTCGCCTTCGGCGGAGGATTCACGTGGGCGAGTTCGGTGATTATTTGGTGATCGGGGACTTTCTTGAGCGCCTCATGTCCGCACCGGCCCAGCGAATGCAGAGACTCACGCAGCGCAGCTTGGTATTTATCCGTCGCCAAATTCCACCTCTTTGCGCCGACTTGATACATTCACCGAATCTCCATGAACTCCAGCCCGCGAAACCATGCCGTGCTGAGTTTCTCCACCAACGCCTCCAGTGCGCCGGATTCCCGAACAGGCAGGCGGAGCAGGGGAAGTCCAATCGTTCCGTGGAGGTTGTTCACGAACATGTAGCGCTTCCTCGCCCGCAATGAATTGTGCGACCAGTCATCAAGTTCAATGGCGAAGACCGGGGCCATGTCCTCGTTCCGGCAAAATAGAAAATCTTAAAAAAGATGGAGCGCGAGTATGGCGAAGCCTACTCGCCCATCTATGCATCTGGAGTGTAGCCATACGCGTGACCACATTTCAGGCGAGTAGGCTTCGCCATACTCGCGCTCCTTCTCAATGAATAAAAATCGTCGTCGGAGTCAGCACCGGCTTGAGTTCATAACGCCCCGCCAGCGGGGTGCGGGTGCCAGGATGAAGGGCGACGAGTTTTGACATCGGGAAATTTAACATGCACTTAAACCAAGCCGTTCTCATCTTCCCAAGGCGAAGGTGGGGCGATTGGTAAAACATTCAAATCAGCTCTTCAAAACGACCATCTATTGTGAACAATAACGGCATAAGCAAGGTTGATCAAAATGAAAAGCCAAAACAACATTGCACAACCACCTGCGTAATGCCCAGATTGATACGAAGACGCCTTGCCTCGTATAACAAAAAACAAAAATGCAATCGTTGCGAGTAATGAAGTAATTGCCAGTGGCCCAGTAAAAAGTAACGCCACCGCAATCCATCCAACAACTTGGGAATTATTACCCATTTCAATCTTAGCCGCTTTAAACGCGTCAGAAGCTCTGCGTAATCGATCCGCATTGAGCTTGGCAGCCTCCTTCAGACGCAATTCTTCCTCGCGTGCATTCAACTCGGCTTGCGCTTCACGCCATGCACCTTCAAGAAACTGTTGAACTTCAGTCATAATTCAAATCAGGTGAACTCATTGCCTCAATCAAAAAGAAACGACGAGCGTCGAGATTGTTTGGGAGAAGTTTGAACCTTCTCTCCAAAAGCGCGCGGGCCTCAGAATCTTTGCCGAGGCGATTGGCGAACCTTGCGGCGTCGGTGAGAACATCATGGTTTGGCCGCAAATTCAGAATTGCGTTTGCCATATCTCGGCCATTCTGCTGTATCGCTTCCAGCGCAGTAAAAGTTCTCTGGCGATCTACAAGATTACGGATTTCCGCGATGGCACCCGTCAAAGATGACACTTTTGCAAACCCCTCAAGCAATCGCTGCAACTTCTGCCGTTTAATATCCCAATCATCACCTGATTGGATGTCGAGAATCCGATCCGACATTTCTTCAAGAGCGGAAAAGTGTTCAACAATCGGGTTGATGCGGTCGTAACCTTTCTGGAAATTGCCTCGATAATAATCAACCAAGTTGGCTTCCATTCTGGATATCCGAACCCATTGGAGAGACATCAAAGAACCTTTCGCTTTTTTCAAATGTTCTTCGCCTTTGTCGAGGTTCTGATCGCGATGCAGATATAAGGTTGCAAGCTGAGTATGCGCGTCAATGGCGAGATCAGTCTCCGAAGTGGCGCGGGTGAAACAAGCCTCTGACTCCTCCAGCATGATCATCCGTTTGGACTGGTTATCTTCCCTGACTGCATCTTCAAAATACTTTCGTGCCTGACTGTATTCTCCACTGACCTGAGCGAAGCGTCTTTGCTCATTTTCATACGCCCGTCGTGACTCCATTGCCAGTCTATAGCCTTCGGGGTTCACGCCTTTCCATATTTCAACAAGGAGAGCTTGGCTGGCAAGATTGCCAGTTTCGACGGCATTTTGCAGGCTTCCTACTGCATCTCGAACGCTGCTCAACCCTTCGGTGCATGAGGAACGGAGATCTTCGACACTCGACATGAAACCAGTTGTCTGGCTTTCGATTGCATTCGCAATCCGGGAATTGCTTGCAGCATTCGCGCGGATTCCAGCTGCGTGGATTCCCGCCATTTCCTGAACACTGGCATTGCCAACTCGCAGAAGGTGCTCAACCTCGACTCTGTGATGGCCTTCAAGTCTGCTGTCACGAATGTTCCCATCGTATTCACGCCACCTCTGAAGGGGAGTTATGCCGTTATTAATGCCAATAGGTTTCCTAGCCATCTGTCAATTTGCTTTGTGAAAACGAGAAAGTTTGTTAAGCATCGAATATTGAAAAATTCAAGCGCGACCTGCGAGAGCTTTACCGCCATAGATGAGTCGCATCGCTTCGGTGGTCAATGCATCACGCTGTTCGTGTGTAAGGAAATTACACGCTGAACGGTTGTTGCGGGCGATTTTGACACCCTTGGATACGGCTTGCGGCTGCTTCTGACGTGTGCTCATGGTTTGAATGAATCATTATGCGCCACAACGCAGGCATAGATTCGTTTGCGATTCTCGCATGAGGATTAAAGCAGGGCAAGATCATAACAGAGTGAAATCCAATTCTATGTTTTAGATTACATATATTGTGTAAAGTTATTGATCTCTGGTGGCAGGACTGACTTTTTGAACTCGATGGGGGCATTCCCTGACGATCTTCACTTCCCCCACGACTTATCTCAATTACTGAACAAGCAAATCATAGATCACTTTGATGATCCTGCTGCGCCTGGATGGCGTGACCAAACCTCGACGCATTGAGCCGATCACTTTGTCTTTCCTAATGACGTGAATCATGGAGCAGTCGGCCACCGTTCTGCCGTCCAAGCCATCCTGCCCGTTTAAGACAACTTCATCGCCTTTCGGCTGCATGTCCGGCCTCAATGAACGACAAGCAAGGGCGTTCACATTTTTAGCGTTGGCGTGGACGCACAATTGCTGGGGAGAAATGATCACGACCGGATGGGGATCGCTCTCAGATGGGAATGGATAAGTCCAAATCTCCCACTTGTTCATTCAATCAAAAGCTTAGCTCCGGCTTTGACCAAACTGTTCTGCCATTGCAATCTTTCGGGTGTAAGATCGACTTGAATTTTGGTCGTTGAAAAAGCGGCAGACTTCAAGGAAGTGCGCACAGATTGCCGCTTTTTTGGGGCGGCAACAGAACGCAACTTACCAATTACTCTGCGCTTGGCTTTCCAGATTTTGCTTTTCGCGCTGGCAGGCTTCAGTGGGACGACTTGTTTTGCAACGGCTGGCATGAGTTCAACAATATGAATCGCTCCAACAAAGTCAAGAGAACGGTTCCGCGACAGAGAACGGTTCCGCCGCTCGTTGAATGCTGTCGGCAACAGTCACAAAAGGGCGCGAGATGCCCATCAAAACTACCCCAGTAAGCTCTCCAAATCATCTTCAGTGAGGCCGGGCAGTGTGAGTGGATCGTCTTCTACGGCAGAGGCCATGAATTGGCGTTTGGTGGCTTGGAGTTTGAGGATTCGCTCCTCGACGGTGCCGCGAGCGATGAGGCGGCTGGCGGTGACGACGCTGGACTGGCCGATGCGGTGGGCGCGGTCAATGGCTTGGGCCTCGACGGCTGGATTCCACCACGGCTCCAGCAGCACGACGTGGTCGGCGGCGGTCAGATTCAGGCCGTAACCGCCTGCTTTGAGGCTGATGAGGAAGATGGCCCGCGCGGGGTCGGTCTGGAACGCGACCACTTCGGCGGTGCGGTTTCGCGTGCTGCCGTCCAGGTAGCTGAAACCGATGCCCTGCTCTACCAGCCAAGTGCGGGCGAGTTTTAACATGCCAGTGAACTGGCTGAAAATCAGTATTTTATGACCTCCCGGAAGCGCGTCGGAGACGATGTCGCTCAGGGCTTCCCATTTGCCAGAGAGTAGCGAGGGCGTCTCGCCCTCGTCTTTGGATTCCTGCAAGGGCGAGACGCCCTTGCTACTTAAACCCAGCAGTCGCAGATCATTGCAAATCTGCCGCAGGCGCAGGAGAACGGTGAACATGGTCATGCGGGCGGAACCGGCGCCGGAACGGCGGCGGGCCTGGCGGATTTCTTCCTGCCCCTCTTCCAGAACGCGGCGATAGACCTCCTTTTGCTCCGCGCCCAGCTCGCAGAAGATGATCTTTTCGATCTTGTCCGGCAGCTCACGAACCACCTCTTTTTTCGTCCGGCGCAGGACAAATGGCCCCAGCCGGGTGCGCAGGCGGCGGAGTATGCGCCCAGCATCTGCGGGGTCGGTTGCGGCAGACACCAGCGGCTTGGCGTAGCGATCCTCGAAATCCTTCCGGTCGCCGAGAAATCCCGGCTGGACGAAGCGCATAATCGACCACAAATCACGGACGGAATTCTCCACTGGAGTCCCGCTCAGGGCGACTCGGACTGGCACGCGAAGCTGGCACGCAGCTTTGGCGGCTGCGGTGTCGGGATTTCGAATGTATCCTGCTTCATCCAGCACCAAGCCGGCCAGATTTATTTCAGAATATTTGTATATATCGTTGACAAGTAGTGAATAAGTTGTTAATATAACGTCATATTCAGTTAATTTACTTTTAAATACTTGGCGATCAATGCCGTGTTGTATTTTATATTTTAATTCTGGTGTGAACTTCTGAAGTTCAGCTTCCCAATTCCCCAGCAATGATGTCGGGCAGATGATCAGAACGGGGCCGCTTTCACCTTGGTTATTCACAGGGTTATTCACCGACTTGTTCACAGGTTTGAGCCATCGCAGCAGCGCCAGGACTTGCAGGGTTTTGCCCAAGCCCATGTCATCGGCGAGTAATGCCCCCCGCCCCGATTCGGCGGCGGCGATGAGCCAGCGCACCCCCTCGATCTGGTAGTCGCGCAAACGTCCGAGCAAGTCGCCGAGGCGCCGTTTGACCTCATCCAAATCAGGCAAGGCCAGCCGGGGTAGCGGTTGATTCTTGGCGTAATAATCATTTAATATATGCTGATTATCAACACTCAAAGACAGTCCGCCGCCGTCCCCAAGTCGCGCGCCGGATTCTGAGAGGAGCGATTCAAAGTCGTCGCACGATTCGGAGTCGAGCACATAGACTTGCCCCTGTTTTCCGCGAACAGCGGACTGCTTGCTGCGGAGCAATCGGAGGACTTCGTTGCGCGGAATGGAGAATCCGTCCGCCGATTGGTAGGAAAATTCCATGTCCAGCCAGCCGCTTGATGCATGTGAAGATGACGGCAAGCTGCCGCCAACACCTTGGCTGCCGTCACTCCGACTCTTCACCAGTGGGGCTATCCGACGCCAGCCGCTGAACGCACTGCGCCAGCGGTCGGTGGTGACGACTTGATATTTCCTCTCTAGGCGCGGCAGGGCGGACGCGAAAAACTCAGCGACTTCCCGTTCGCCGCGCAGCTCCCAATCCTCCCCAGCTCGCGCGGTGAATCCTGTCGCCTCCAATTCTGCCCGCAGTCGCGATTCGCGAGCCGTGTTTCTTAAATAGAAGACCAGCCCGCCTTCCTCGGCCTGGATGGGATAAAGGTGATCCTCCCGCTCCGG
>JAYVQB010000181.1:0-8388 GCA_043757085.1 Verrucomicrobiota bacterium | reverse complement strand
GATGGCTCGCGGCTACCGTCATGATGCAGAAATGGCTGGCGCAGAAGCTGTCGATGAGTTCAGCCGCCAACGTGAGCCAGCAACTTCGGCGGCTGGATCGGAAGAAGGCCCTGAACACAACCGACTCCACTCATAAAGTATCGGGCCGAGACTGAATGATTGTAGTCATGAAACACATTAAATTATCAAGGAATTGCAGCCTGACCACATTTTCCCTTGCCTCCATTATTTTCCACCGGTTGCAGATTCGGTAATAGCGGAGAAGATGTCCCATGAAACATCTGCTCCCGATCTTGTTATTCGCCGTGCTCACGTCTCCGCTTCGGAGCGATGACAGACCTGCACCCGCTCATCCCAGTCAGAAATGGGAAAAGGCCATTGCCGCGTTTGAAGCAGCCGACAAGAAATCACCGCCACCTGTGGGCGGCATCGAGTTCATCGGTGCCTCCGGCATCGCACGATGGACGACGCTCCAACAAGATTTTCCCGGACTGCCGGTTTTCAATCGCGGCTTCGGCGGCTCGCAGATCGAGGACGCCACCTATTTCGCAGAGCGCATCGTGATCCCCTACCAACCGAAGATCATCGTGTTTCAGTCCGGCGGTAACGACATCAACGCCGGCAAGTCACCCGAAAAAGTCGCGCAGGATTTCGAGGCTTTTGTCGCCAAGCTGCGCGCCGCACTGCCTGAGGTGCGCATTCTATTCATCGAACAGGCACCAAGCACGAAACGCTGGGAGCAACGCGACCAGCAACAACGTCTCAATCAACTCGTGAAGGACTTCATTTCTAAAGGAAAAAATTTAGTCTTCATTCCCATGTGGCAGGAATTCATCGGCCCCGATGGCAAGCCAAACGATGCGCTCTATGTCGAGGACAAGCTCCACAACAACGCCGAGGGCTATAAGATACGGACACGGATCGTGAAGGAATTTTTGGATAAATATTGATGCGAGTCATCGTATTCTGATCGGTGCAAGATTTGATGGGACACGCGGATGTGTGCACCACGGAGTTTTACAGATAACTGGCCAAGGCGATGTGCGGGGAGATCACGAGTCCGCTGGATGATCTGTAAGTGGCACAGTGCCTCTGGCCTGAGTGTTGAACAGGCATGGTGCAGCCTGCCTGTTCTCATTCATCCGGGGCGAAGCTAAATCAGGAGAAGTTCTCCACCGGCCAGAGGCGCGGTGGGACACACAGGCCGGAGGCGCTGTGTTACCATGCACCGGGACTTACGGTGCCTGCTTCATTACAGACATCACGAGTTCTCGGTATGAATCGCGGCTGATGAGAAAGAGATCGGGATTGTCATCGAGCCGGCCATAGAATGAAGCGGTCAGGCGGCCTGGGGTGGTGGGGGCAAAACTGAGAAGCCTCGGACGCGGTGCGTCATCTGGGCGCAAGGGATCTGTGACGAGGATCTGGATGCTCAGCGAGGGATTTTTTAGAGCTTCATATCCAGCAGTGCGGTCGGTTACCCAAGTTTCTGCGCTGAAGTTTGAGAGGCGGTTCAGGAGGGAGTTGGCCTTGCTGCGATCAATCTGCGCGGTGATGTCCTTGCCGGCGAGTTCGCCACTCCATGTCGCAAGTTCGGCGTCATAGAGAAGGTTCACAGGAGGAGTGGCACCCTCTGTGAGGATGATGCGCTTCACAGTGAGGGTGCTGACGCTGAGAATGTTCAGGCCGGCCCATTTCAGGCTGTCCGTGGGCAAGGCACCAAGGAGCAGGGGATTGATGCGGTAGATGAAAGGCTCATGATCATACTGGCAGAAAACTCCGTTGTCTTTGCCCTGGCCGAATTTGAGCAGAGTGGATTTTTCTTTCACGCGCCATTCAACTTCGAGGAAAGGCTGTTGCAATCCGAATGGCTCTAAGTTGTTGGCGACATCGGCTGAGAATTCCCGAACGAGTGCGGCGTTCATTTCATTGATGAAGCGGAGCACGCGATCAGGGTTCGCGGGTTCGGCATTGCCGAAGCGGGTGAGCATCCAAGTTTCACCCTGCTTGTTGAGGATGATTTCAGGATTAGCAATGCTCTTGATCCGGATGGTGGCAAGTTCCTCGCCAGGCATCCGGGCGAGTCTGGCATCGCGCAGATCATTCGGCTGGAGTTTCCAGATGTTGCCGGCTTTGGGTGGGAGGAGAAAAGTTCCCGGACGGTCGGATGCCGTGGCCTGGATTTCTGCGGCGGGATCAGCAGTTGCTGTCAGCACCACTTCAACAGGCTTATCCAAGCCCTCTGCTTCGATACTGACTTTCATACCGGGAAGCACGGTGGTGCCAGCAGTGGCGACATCTGATCCTTTGGCCATCGGTTTGGCTTCTAAATGAAGAAGTGCGGCCAGAACGGCATTGAGCCGCTCGTTGCTGGCGCGGGTTTGCAGCGGTTTGACCAGCTCCCAAGTTTCATTGGCCGCGCGCTTGAATTCCATGATGCCGGTTCCTGCGGAGAAAATCAGGCGACGGACCGAGTCTGCCTTCAAGCGAAGCAAAGCCGGATCACGCCAGCTTGCGGCGGGAGTTTGCAAAACACTGAGAATGTCAGGGAGCGCCACATCGGGATTTTGGTTCACACCCGGCTTGGGCAATTGAACCACATGAATTTTATCAACGGAGTTATCTTTGGCGATGGCCAGGTAAATTGTATTCTCAATGGGGGTGCGACTTCCGATGCGACAGCTCGCGATGGTTTTTCCGCCCTGCCGCAAAGTGATCTTGGTCGAGGTCCCGCTGAGTCCAGACCGCTTCCAGTCTTCTTTTCTGAGGTCGTCTTGCTTAAGTGACTCGATGCTCTCAAAGGACTTCAGACTTTCAAGCAAGATGGAGGTCAGCATTGGATTGGCCCGGTCTTCCACTGGTGCGGTGATCCACCAATTTTCACCCCTCCGTATCAGGGTCACATTCTGATCTTTGTCTTTTATTTCAATGGCATCAGGTTCCTTGCTGTTGAAGTCAATAAGCCGTGCGGTAACACCCGCGACCGGGCGCAAAGTGGAGTCGAATCGCAGGGCGAACCACGCGAGGCCGCCTGTGAGAACAAGGAGAAGAATGGTGGTCGTGGCGCGCATGAAGAAACGTGCTCAGGCGCGACGGTGGGCCGAGATTAGAAAGCCGAGGGCGAGGGCGGTGCCGGGCAGAAAGAGGGCGGATACTTGAAAAATGCGGCGGCGTTGCCCCTCGGTGAGTTCGATGCGGAAATTTTGTTTACGCTTGGGTGTGATGCCGATGATCCGCTCGCGGTTGATCGTCCAGTTCATGCAGGCGGAGACAAAATCCTGATGCACGGCCAGTCGCACCTCGGGGTTAAGCAGTTCCGCGTTGCCGACGACGACCATGCGGGAGCTGTCCATGCGCAAACGCTCGTCGGAGACAAAGCCGCGCTCGATGCTGGCAGCCAGATGCAGGGGCGGCTTGGTGTCGGCTGGACCGATTACGGGAAGTTCCTTAAGATAATCCGTCGTGCCCCAATAGCGGTCGGTCGCGTCCATGACGGGAGTGACGGCAATGTGTTGCGCGTGTAACTCGGGCAGGTCTCCGCGCACGTCGAGCGATTGTGATTGGCCGCTCAAGCGCGATGCAACGGTGCTGAACGGTTTACTGATGGGCGAGGTGTTGAGAAACACGGTCTGCACACTGAATTCTTTACGCGGGCCGGCTGCGGTGCTCTCGGCATAGAGCACGCGGTCGGGCCGCGGGGTGACGCCATTGGCGGACAAAAAGCTGCGCAGCCGCGGCGTATCGCCATTGGGATCAAGCAGCACCAAAATCGCCGCGCGCTTGCCTTCCCAGTAAGTTCGAAGCATGGCCAGTTCCCGCTCGGCTAGATCGTAGCGTGATCCAAGAAGCAAGATGCCGCTGGCGTCAGCGGGGATTTCCGTAACGTCAGTCAGATTGAGGGCTGCTGTCTCAATGTTCTGCTGGCGCCCGAGTTCGGTCAGCGCGGCGAATGACGGGTCCGCGTCGCGCCCGCTGGTGTTGCCTTTGCCGACGATGCAGTAAAACTTGCGCGCACCGCCTTCGACGAGGGAGATGATGGCGGAAGTGACGGCTTCTTCGCCACGGAAGTCCAGACTGGGGCGCTCGCGGCCGCCTTCCAGCCCTTTGATGACCAGTTCATCTTCGCTGATAAAACGATGGCGATCATTGGCTTTCACAAGGATGCCGTTGCCGTGAAGCGCAATGCCGTTTTGCAGTTTCAACTGCTCGGCTCGCTCAATGTCGCGCGCGGGATCGATCTCTTCGATGTGGATGCGGTTTTTCTTCACGCGCCGGTATTCCTCCATCAGAGTTCGCGCATCTTTCATGATGTCGGAATCACGGGTAAAAATAAGGGTCAGGGTGACATCCTTGGAGAGCTTGCGCAGGCTGTTGACGGTCATTTCGCTCAATGAGTAATCACGGCTCGGGCTGAGATCGAATCGTCTGTAATGACGACAACTTAGGTAGTTGACGATTAGAAAAAGTGCGAGCGTGAGAGTGAGTTGGAAGAGCACATTTAACGCGATGCCGGAGCGACGCATGGGTCGCACGGGCACGGGTTTGGAATAAAATGGATGGGCGTCGGGCATGAGCGGTGGAGATCAGAGACGCCAGCGGCGGAATTCCAGAACGTGGTGAGTGAAGACAAGGAAGATCAGCGAGAAGCTGCCGTAATATACCAGCGGGCGCGTATCCACGAGGCCGGACGTGAAGACCCGGATGTGTTCAATGCTGGCGATGTAATAAGTCAGATCAATAAACGAGCTTTGCATACTGCGGGCTTGATAGAGGATAAAGGTGCCGATCAGAAAGTGCATCACACTGATGGCAAAGGAAATGGTGGCGGCTACGATCTGATTCGAGGTGAGCGCGGAGGCGAAACATCCGGCGGCAAGGTTGAAGAGACCCATGAAAAACAACAGCAGGTAGGTGCTGTAAAGCACACCGCGCGGCAGTTCCGCAGCACCGGCAGTCATCCATTGAAAGAGTGCGAAGTTGCAGAGACTAGGCACCCAGAGCAGACAATAGAAAAAGACGGCGGCGGAATACTTTGCCGCGATGACCTGCCATGTATGCACTGGAGCAGTGAACAGAGTCTCAAAGGTTCCGAGTTTCCGTTCTTCCGCAAACAGCCGCATGGTCAGTAGCGGGAAAATGAAGAAATACGAAAGCCAGAACCAATAGAAGTTCGGGTGAAACGTCAGTGTAATGAGGTTGCCAGTGCGCGGGCCGCTTTCCAGAATGGCAATCGCGGCGCGGAAGGAGAACCCGTTGATGACCATCACCAGTCCCATGACTACCCATGCGACAGGGGAGAAGAACAGGGCGCGGAGTTCTTTGAAAAAGAGTGTGGACAGTATTCGCATGAAAGCAGGGCGGATTTTTAAATTTCGCTGGAGGTCAATTCGACAAAGACATCTTCCAGGCTGGGCAGTTCACGATGAAGTTCCCGGACGTGCCATTTTTTCTGCAACGCGAGTTCGAATATCTCGCCGCGGATGTCAGCGCGGGCTTCGACGCGGAGGGTGAATCGCTTCCAGGTATCGTCTGCTTTTTCTTCGGTGATCTTGCGCACGCTGGTGATTTTTGAAAGCTCCTCGGACAGATTGCCCTTGCCCTGCAGTTCCACATGCACGTCGCTCGCGGCGCGCAGACGGTTCACAAGTCTGCGCGGCGAGTCATCCGCACGGAGTTTGCCGCGATGGATGAGCAGCACGCGGTCACAGGTATGCTCGACTTCGGTGAGAATATGGGTGGAAAGCAGAATGGTGCTGGCGGGGCGCAGCGAGGCGAGCAACTCGCGCACATGGCGGATTTGCACGGGATCGAGACCATTGGTCGGCTCGTCAAGAATAAGGAGTGGCGGGCGGTTGATGAGCGCGTCAGCCAATGCCACGCGCTGGCGAAAGCCTTTGGAAAGCGTGCCGATGATTTTGCGCCTTGAGTCTGTGAGTGCGCAGGCTTCCATGGCTTCGCCGGTGCGTTTTTTCAGGGCTTTGCCCTTAAGTCCTTTGAGTGATCCGCGGAAATGAAGATATTCCTTCACTCGCATGTCTGTGTAGAGGGGGGCATTTTCCGGCATGTAGCCCAAGCTCTGGCGCGCTTTGATTGACTGATGAAAAACATCGAAGCCGTTGACGCGGGCAGTGCCGGAAGTTGGGGGAAGATAGCCGGCGAGGATTTTCATCGTGGTGCTCTTGCCCGCGCCGTTGGGGCCGAGGAAACCGACACATTGCCCGGCCTCGATGGAGAAAGTCAGATCCTCAACAGCCGTGCGACCGGCGTATTGCTTCGTGAGGGATTGGACTTCAATAATGGTAGGCATGAGGCGGGCGAAAGCAAAGGGCAGTATGGGGCAAATGACAACCCTCAATCGCGGGGGAGGGGGGCATGGAAAGTGGGATCATGGAATTGAAGTGAATGCACATCAGCATTCCTATCTTCCATTCTTCAGCCGCCTCAGTGCTATGGAAGAGGCTTGATGAAGATGTCCTTGTAGAACGTCGTGCTCTTCGGGTCGTGCCCTTGAAGAGCGATGGTGCCTTCGCTCAGCTTGCGGCTATCCATACCCTTGAGGGTTTTCTTGGGGTCCCAGTCTTCCGGCTCGGTCCAGTCGGTGGTCACCTTGTCGTCGATCTTGATGATGATGTGCTTGCCCTCGACTTTGATGTAGTAGTCGCACCAGACGTTGTCGGTGTTGGGCGCTTTGTCCATGACATCGGCAACGGCATAGAGTCCACCGGTTTTTTTGCGGTCGGTGTGGGTGGCGTTCACCTGGCATTCATAGCCGTTCACAGGCCAGCCTTTTTCAACAAAGGCGGTGTGGAAGTAGATGCCGGAGTTCGCTCCCGGCGTGGTCATCACCTTGGCTTTAAATTCAAAGTTTTTGAATTTGGCATTGCCGTCAGGGCCGGTATAAAAAAGGTGAGTGCGACCGTTGCTGATCTTCAGTTTGCCGTCTTCAACACTGAAGGCGTTGATTTTTTCTTCGGGCTTTTCTTCCGTGGCGACATTTGATTTCCAGCCGGCGAGATCTTTTCCGTTGAATAGAGAGATCCAGCCTTCCTCGGCTTTGAGCGCGGCAGAGTGCACCAGCGATGCCACTGCGATGATGGTAGTGAAGTTTGGTTTCATCAAAGCTGATTTTGGCGAGGAGATAAACTTTGTCGAGTGGGAATGGGCGCAGGGGGGCGCCTTCAGCCTCGAAATGAAGAAGCCCGGATCAAAAGGCCCGGGCTTCAACAAAAAGGATGCTGTCAGTGGAACTCAATCCCTGATTTTGGCGATGGCTTTATCCCGGCAGTCGATGGCCATCTTCCAGGCCTGATCTTTGCCGAGCTTGGCCACGGAGAAGGATTTCTTGATGACCTTGCCGGGTTCAGGACTCCATGAGGCTTCGACGTGGTCGTAGCTATAGACCTTGTCTTCAACTTTGATGTTGGTTTTACGCAAGCGAATGCCGCGGTGTCCAGAGGAGTTGCGTGCCGTTACCTTCTTAGCCAGCTCGCGTCGTCCCCATGGTTTGAGTTTTTTCTCCATTTTGTCGCGAACCTTGCGCGATTCTTCCAGTGCCTTGGCCTTGCCGCCATGGGCGGAGTCGGAGAAGAACTGGTTGAACCGTTCGCCGCGCCGGTAGATGCGCACTTCCCATCCGCGGATGGGGCGTTTTTCCGCATCGCCTTTCGTCTCGATGCGAGTGATGTTCTGATTAGGGTTGGATTTTTTTCTGGCCATAGGTTTTTTTCGTTAGGGTATTAATTAGAGTATTTTTGATTAAATTTCACGGTGTTGTCAAGAAAAGTATATCAGAAAAGTATATCAAGGGTCGTCGTTCTCAATGAAAAGTTTGTGATAGAAATTGTGGATCTGCTGCGTCATCGAATGGGATTTCTTGGAAAGATGTTTAACGTCAATCTTGGCTATTGGTTGCACACCACGTGTAGATGAGGTCAGAAAACATTCATCTGTCTTTTCGAACAAGTCCATTGGGATTTTTGTTTCCTCAACGGCAATATTGTTCAATTTACAAAGCTCCAAAACGATCTCACGGGTGATGCCCGGCAGGCAGCCGGAACCGGTGGATGGTGTCAGCACCACACCATCCTGAATGATAAAGACATTGGTGGTGGCACCTTCACAAAGATCACCTTGGGTGTTGGTAAAGACAGCCTCACCATATCCTTTATTGTGAGCGTATTCCAGCGCGATCATGTTCTCGGCATAGGAGGCGCATTTGGCACCCGTGAGTGCGCTCCGCTCGTTGCGTGGCCAGGGCACAGTGAGAACCCGTTCCCGTTCTGCATAACTTTGCATCGGCACAGCATGAACCACCATCGTCTGACCTGCTCCGAATACATCGGACAATGTCTGTCCGTCGCCTGCGGTGACGGTAAACCGCACCCGTGC